>JBKJVI010000150.1:0-11931 GCA_046590225.1 Gaiella sp.
GGGTTGATCTTCTGGGGGTCACCGCCGAGGTCGGCCATCGCGGCGCGCATCGCGGCTAGATCGACGACTGCGGGGACGCCGGTGAAGTCCTGCAGGAGGACGCGCGAGGGGTTGTAGCCGATCTCCTGCGACGGTTCCGCCGTCGCGACCCACCCGGCGACCGACTCCACGTCGCGCGCGGTGACCGTAACGCCGTCCTCGCGCCGCAACACGTTCTCGAGCAGGATCCGGAGCGTGTAGGGCAGCCGCGCGACGTCGTAGCGCGCCTGGAGCGCGTCGAGGCGGAAGATCTCGAGCTCGCGACCCCCGACCGAGAGCGTGGAGCGCGCGCCGAAGGAGTCGGGGTGGGCCATGGGCCCATTGTAGAGGCGGTGCGCGATTGCCCGCCGCACGCGCTTCAGCCCCTCTTGCTCAGTCGACCCTGCATCTCGCCAGTCGTTCCTCATCGAGGACGATGCCGAACCCGGGTGCGTCCGGCGCGCTTACGTACCCGTCGATCAGATGGAGGCGATTCGGGAAGAAGAGATCCCAGATCGAATCTCCGTCTACACGTGCGACCTCGACGATGAGCGCGTTGGAGATCGCGGCCGCGAGGTGGACGTGCAGCTCGGGGTTACCGTGTGGTGCGACCGGAAGGTCGTAGGCCTGGGCGAGCGCGGCAACCTTCATGAACTCGGTCACGCCCCCAACGAACTGCGCGTCGGGGTTGAGGATTGTCGCTGCAGAGTGGTCGATGATGTCGCGAAACCCATAGCGCGTGTACTCGATCTCGCCCAGCGCTATCGGGATCGGGGAAGTGGCGGACAATCGCGCATGTCCGGCGTAGTTGTCGGGCATCAGCGGCTCTTCCAGCCAGTAGATGTCGAAGTCGGCGAGCTTGTTCGATGCGACGATCGCCTCGTGGAGCAGGTAGCCGTTGTTCGCATCGACCAGGAGCTTCACGTCGTCGCCGATCGCCTCCCGCACGCGCCGCACGCGCTTCAGATCGTCGGTAAGCGGCGCGCCCGCGATCTTCATCTTCACGGCCCTGGCGCCTGCCGCGACATACCCAGTCATCTCGGCTTCGAGCTCGTCGAGGCCAACGCCTTCCCGATAGTACCCACCTGCGACGTAGGCGGGGACGCGATCGTGGCAGCGTCCGAGAAGGTCAGCGACCGAGAGACCGAACAATTGACCCTTGAGATCCCAGAGCGCGATGTCGATGGCACTGACGATGCGGGTCGTGAACCCCCGCCTTCCGAGCAGCTTTGGGTTCCAGAGGTCGGCCCAGATCCGCTCGGTGCGGAGCGGATCCTGACCGAGAAGTGCCGGCTTCAGGCTCTCGACCGTTCCCCGGATCATCTCGGGCGCAGCCGAGAGACCGACCCCACCGTCGCCGATGCCGAGTCCTACCGTGCCATCGTCTGCGGTGACGCGAACGAGGCATAGGTCGTGACTTGCGTAGGTGTAGCGGCCGTTTCTGATCGGCGGTTCGATCGGTACCCGGTATGAATCGACGGTGACGTCGACGATCGTGTTGACCCTGCGGCCAGGTATTGGATCAGTCACGGATTGCCCCGCCATCGACATGGAGACACTGGCCCGTGATGCTGGCTGCGTCGTCGGACGCGAGGAAGGCGATCGCCCGGGCGACCTCCTCCGGTCGCTGCGGCCGGCGCATCGGTGTCAGCGGTGCGTAATACGCGACGAAGGCCTCGTGTGGCTCCATCCCAGCAAACGCAGGGTCGATCTCCTCGGGCCGTGCGAACGAGGTTGCCTGCATTCCGGTCCAGACAGCTCCCGGGCAAACGGCGTTGATGTTGATCGACCACTCCGCGATCTCGACCGCGAGGCCCTTGGTGTAGCGGAGCACGGCAGCCTTGCTGACGCCGTAAGCTCCACTGCTGCCTCGCGCCGAGTGGCCCGAGATGGACGAGACGTTGACGATCTTGCCGTAGCGTCGCTCGCGCATCCCCGGCAGTGCGGCCTCGGTGCAACGGACAGTTCCGAGGACGTTGACCTGGTAGGTGCCGTCCCACTCGGACTCGTCGACCCCCGGCCGAGCGCCGCCGATGCCCGCGTTGTTCACGACGATGTCGATTCGCCCGAAGCGCTTCTCGACGTCCGCGAACGCCGCTCGAACCGATTCGTCCGATCCGACGTCGAGTTCGACTGCGAATGAACCTGCGGTAGCGAGATCCGCGGCGACCTTCACGGCCTCGGTGACGTTCACGTCGGCAACGGCCACGTCGGCACCTTGATCGGCGAGGACGGCTGCGATCGCCGCTCCGAGGCCCTTGGAGGTGCCCGCTCCGGTGACGAGTGCCTTGCGTCCGCTGAGGTCGGCGATCATCTCTCTGCTCTCTTTCGTCGGATTGGCCTAGAACTCGGCATAGGAGCCGTCGGTGTGCCACCAGATTGGCTGATTGCGGTCATGGCCGATCTCGGCCATTCGCTCCACGACCTCCTCGTCGACGTCGATCCCGAGGCCTGGCCCGGTGGGGCGGAGCCAGTGACCGTCGTGGAAGTCGAAGACCTCCGGGTTCGTGACGTAGCGGAGGAAGTCGTCCCCGAAGAATGTAATGCCCTGCTCCTGGATGAGGATGTTCGGTGTGGCGAAGTCGATCTGGAGGGACGCTGCAAGCGTCACGGGGCCGAGCGGACAATGCGGTGCGACGGTGACGTCGTACGTCTCCGCCATCGATGCGATGCGCCGGAGCTCCGAGATCCCGCCGGCCTGCGAGACATCGGGCTGCAGGACCGCGACGCCCGACTGGACGACGTCGGCGAACTCCCACCGTGAATACAGCCGCTCACCCGTCGCGATCGGCAGCGTCGTGCTCTGGGTCAGCTCCCGGATGATGTGGAGGTTCTCCGCGAGAACGGGCTCCTCGACGAAGAGGAGGTCGAGCGGCTCGAGCGCGGCGCACATCCGGCGTGCCATCGTCTTCGACCAGTGGCCGTGCACGTCCAACGCGATGTCCCGGTCAGACCCGATCGCCTCGCGGAGCGCGGTCAGCCGGTCGACGATCGCGTGTCCGCGTGATGGCAGGTCAACGGCATAGGCCTTCGGAGGGGTCAGCTTGAACGCGGTGAACCCCTGCTCGACCCACGGCATCGTCTCCGCGATGATCTCCTCGGGCGAGAAGTCGCAGAGGTCATCGCCCGCGATCCAGACATAGGCGCGGACTCGATCCCGAACCGGCCCGCCGAGCAACTCGTGAATCGGAACACCATGGAGCTTGCCGACGATGTCCCAGAGTGCGATGTCGACACCCGCCTGCGCGCTCGAGAGAATCGGGCCGCCACGGAGGAAGCTCGAACGGCGGATTACCTGCCAGTGCGCCTCGATGCGCGTCGGGTCCTCGCCGATCAGGAGGCCACGGAGGTCATGCACTGCGGCCTGTACGGCCTTCGCGCGGAACTGCATTCCCGCCTCCCCCCAGCCCGTGATCCCCTCGTCGGTTCGGATCCGAATGAACGTCCACTGCGGTGGGCAGATGAATGCGTCGACGGCGGTGATCTTCACGAGTTGTCTCCTTGCTGTCTCTGTCGATGGCGGGTAAGTAGCATCAGGGGCGTCCCGACTCGCCGACGGTCCGGGCGGCAGAAGCCTCGTCCCAGGCGGGGTAGTCTCCGGCGTGGAGGTCGGGCACCGCGTCGAGGAGCTCCCTCGAGTAGTCGGCTACCGGGGCGTCGAAGAGCGCCTCGCGACCGGCGTGCTCAACGATCTCCCCGTCGCGAAGGACGAGAACGTCGTCGCTGATCGATCTCACGACGGCGAGATCGTGCGAGATGAACAGCATCGACAGCGACCGGGCGCGGCGAAGCTCGATGAGGAGCTCGAGGATGCTCGCCTGCACCGCTACGTCGAGCGCAGACGTGACTTCGTCGCAGATCAGGAGCTCGGGATCAGCCGCGAGTGCTCTGGCGATCGCGACGCGCTGCTTCTCGCCTCCGCTCAGCTCGCGGGGCATGCGGTCACTCACGCTGGGTGGAAGGTGCACCTGATCGAGAAGCTCCGAGACCCTCGCGAGCTCCTCTGTGCGTGACAGATCGAAGAACTGGCGGAGGGGGCGCCGGACGATCCGTCCGATCGACATGTACGGGTTGAGCGAGCTGTCGGGGTCCTGGAAGACGAGCTGGATGCGGCGACGCACCTCCGGCTGCCGATCCTGTGCGAGAGCCCCGAGCGGCTCTCCCTCGAACTGCACATCCCCCGAGAGCGGCCGGTGCAAGCCGGCGAGGCAGCGGCCGAGCGTCGTCTTACCGCTGCCGCTCTCTCCGACGACCGCGAGGCACGATCCGGCGGGGAGTGAGAAGGAGATCCCGTGCAGCGCCACATTTGGCTGTCTCCCCTTACCAACGCCGAGGCGCCTACCGCGGTATGCCGCGACGAGATCCTTCACGACGAGAATCGCGGGCTCGGGTTGATCTACAGAGACCGAGCCGCGCCCGTTCGTGTCGCGGGCATCCCGTACGGCCTCAACCGATTCCCCGGCCCGCCAGCAACTCGTACGCCGCTCGGGCGTCCCACGCACGATCTCCGACGGGGGCATCTCGAGATCACAACGGTCGACGCGGATGTCGCACCGGGGTGCGAATGGACAGCCGGGTGGCCTGTCCCACGGCTCGACGGCGCTCCCCGGGATTCCACGGAGAAAGCGGGTGTCGTTCCGAACGCGTGGGATCGCTTCCAGGAGTCGACGCGTGTAGGGATGACATGGGTCGCGAAAGATGTCGTCGACCGGTCCGGTCTCCACGACCCGGCCGCCGTACATCACGGCGACTGAGTCGACGAGGTTTCGTACGACACCGAGGTCGTGGCTGACGTAAACGATCGAGACATCGCGTTGCTCCCGAAGGCCCGCGATCACATCGATCAGCCGGTCCTGCGTGAGCACGTCCAGGCCCGTCGTGGGCTCGTCCATCACGATCACCTGTGGCTCACAGACGAGCGCCATGGCAATCGCTACGCGTTGTTGCTGGCCGCCGCTGAGTTGGTGGGGATACCGTCCGAGCATCTCAGGGGTGAAAGGGAGCTGAGCTCCTTCCCACGCGAGCTTCAAGGCGGCTTTCCGTTCAGCCCCTGAAGAGCTCGATTCGAGCATCTCCTCGAGCTGACGCCCGACTGTCATTCCCGGGGAAAGGGCCCGCGCCGGATTCTGGGGCACGTAGGAGATCACGCGCCCTCGATCTCGCCTCAGATCGGTCTCGCCGAGCGACAGGAGATCGCGGCCGCCAACCGTGACCGCCCCCGCGGTGATGCTCGTACCGGGTCGAGCGAATCCGAGGAGTGCCATTGCGACGGTGGTCTTGCCGCAGCCCGACTCACCCACTATCCCGAGGGTCCTACGCGGCCGGACGGAGAACGAGACGTCCGTGACGATCTCGACGCCAAGTTCGGAGGCGGTGACGTGCAGCCCTTCGACGGTGATGCCCGTCGATTCAGACACGTGATCCGGCCGCGTGTGAGGACGGGGACGTGCGACGCCCGACCCCGTCAATGATCAGGTTGACGCCGATCGTCAGCGTGGCGATCGCAATCGCGGGGACGATGACGGGCCACGGCTGCAGGTTGAGGCCGATGCGATTCTCACCGATCATGAGCCCCCAGTCGGCCGCAGGCGGCTGCAGACCGAGCCCGACGAAGCTCAGAGCCGCAACGAGGAGGATGGCGGTCGTCAATCGCAGCCCGAAATCGACCAGCAGTGGGCTTCTCACGCTCGGCAGGATCTCGATGGCCATCACGTAGGTCGACCTCTCGCCACGGGCGCGTGCCGACTCCACGTACGGCAGATCCACGACCTCGAGCGTGGCGGCCCGGGCGATGCGTGCCACTCCGGGGGCCGTCGTGATGGTGATCGCGAAGACGACGAGTCCGATACTCGTGCCAAACGCTGCGAGAAGCAGGAGCGACAGGATCAGAGCCGGGAAGGCGAGTGCGAGATCGGTGCTGCGACCGATCAGCTCGTCGGTCCACCCTCGTTGATAGGCAGAGACGAGTCCGAGGCAACCACCGAGAAGGAATCCGAAGACGGTTCCCGTCAGTGCAACGAGGATCGCGGTCCGGCCGCCCCAGAGGAACCGGCTCCAGACATCTCTGCCCGCAAAGTCGAGTCCGAGCCAGTGGTCGCCGGACGGGGCGGAGAACGGCGCCCCGAACATCTCATCCGGCGCGTACGAGGCAAAATAGCGCCCAAAGATCCCCACCGTCACGACGACAAGAAGCATGCCCAGGCCGATCCAGGCCGAGATCGAGATGCTCCCGCGCGACGAAAGCCCGCGCTTCATGCCGACATCGTCCTCAACCCGTGGCCTCCGTTCGGAGTCGTGGCGTCAGGAGGATCGTGAAGATGTCGGAGAGCAGGTTCGCGACGATGTACACCGCGACGAGGATGAGTGTCACCGCCTCGACGGTCGCCCCGTCCCTGGAACGCACCGAGTCGATGAGGAACACCCCGATGCCCTGAAAGCCGAAGAGGTACTCGACGATGACGATTCCGGCGGGCATGCCCGCCGCGGTGAGGGCGAATGCCTGGATCGCGGGCACGAGAGAGTTGGGCAGCACATGTGCGCGAACGACCTTCTGCTCGGAGAGGCCCTTCAGGCGTGCCATCTGGACGTAGTCGGAGTCAAGTGATTGGACAACCCCGACGCGGACCATCCTCGCCGTGAACGGCATCCAACCGAGCACGAGCGTTGCAACTGGGAGCACGAGAGATCGTGGGGAGAGGTCGAGGGCTACTGCGGGCAGGAGCTGCCACACGAACGAGAACAGCACGATGAGGGCAATCCCTACGACGAACGACGGCAGTGACGCGAGGCTTAGCATCGTGATCTGGAGCCCCGAGTCGAGTGCGGTGCCGCGACGCAGAGCCGAGACAGTTCCGACGACGAGCGCGAGGGGAAAGATGATCGCGAGTGCTATCAGGAGGATGATCGCGGTCCGCTTCAGCCGTAGGCCGATCAACTCGGAGACCGGCTGACGGTTGGCGATCGACACCCCGAAGTCCAGCCTCACTGCCCCCGAGATCCAGTCCGTGTACCGCACGACTATCGGCCGGTCGAGACCGTATTCCGCCCGAAGTTGCGCGACCGCGGTCGGGTCGGCGGCAGCGTCCCGTCCGAGAAACGCGGTGACCGCGTCGCCCGGGAGCAGATCGACGGTGACGAAGATGAGGGTGGAGGCGGCGAGAAGGGTGACGATTCCAACTGCGAGTCGCTTCGCGACTATCCGGAACATCGCCTACCTTTCTGCCGCATCCACCCTCATGTCTTCGTGGGCTAGCTAAACCAGAAGTTCCAGAAGCGGTACCAGCTCAGAGCCGGGAACACGTGAGGCTCGATCCCCTGAACCTTCTTGCTTGCGCCATCGATCGTCTGCTTGAAGTACGGGATGATGTACCCACCGTCGTCCCAGAGCAACTTCTGGGCCGCGAAGGCGAGGTTCTTCCGCCGCTCCGAGTCGCCGGTCGCTGCTGCCTTGTACACGAGCCGGGATGCTTTCTTCTGGGACGCGTTGTTCCAGCGGGTCTCCTGCGCGTTGTACGAGACGAACGATTGCAGCCACTGCGTGAAGAACGTGCGGTAGCCCCACGAGCTGAACGTAAACGGAGCGACGCCCCAGGTGTTGTCCCAGAACGTGTCGGCAGGGTCTTGCTGGATCGTGACCTTGACGCCGGCCTTCTTTGCGCCCTGCGCGAACGCAAGAGCGAGCGGGACGAAGTCCGACTCGGCTGCCGCAGTCCGGAGGACGAAGTTCGTGTCGAGTTGGCCCGCGGCTTTGAGCAGCGACTTCGCCTTTTCGGGGTCGTACGCGCGCTGCGGGATCGAGGAGGCGTAGAGAGGGTCGGACTTCGCGAACAGGTCGTTTCCGACCGTGGCGAACCCCTGTCGGGCGACGGAGATCGCCTGCTTGCGGTCGATGAGGTGTTTCATCGCCTGGCGAACGCGGACGTCGTTGTAGGGAGCCGCGTTCGTGTTCATGACGAGCGGCGTCCAACCTCCGCCTGGGTTGACGATCGCGCGCATGCCGGCGCTCTTGATCTGGGGGACCTGCACTCCAGGTACATCGTTGATGACGTCGACCTGTCCCGAGATGAGCGCATTGACGCGTGCAACCGAGTCTGGGATTCCGACGAAGATCACACCGTTGACATACGGCTTGCCGCTCTCGAAGTAGTTGCGGTTTGCCGTGAAGCGGTAGCTGTCACCGGGTGTCCACGAGGTGAGCTTGAAGGCGCCCGTCCCGTTCGCGTTCTGGGCCGTGAAAGGGCCCACCGTACCGCGCTTGATGATGCTGAGGTATCGCTGACCCACCGCCGCCGGCAGATCCGACCATGGCCGCGTCAGTTTCACGGTCATCACGTACTTGCTGACCTTCCGCATTCCCGCAGGGTCGATCATGTCGATGTTCCCGCGGGCAGCACTCAGCTTGTTCGCCGAGTCGAGGATGCGCTTGAAGGTGTAGACGACATCGTCGACGGTCAACTCGCTGCCGTCGTGGAAGGTGATGCCCTTCTTCAGCTTGATCGTCCAGGTGGTTGCGTCCTTGTTTGGCGTCAGAGACTCGGCGAGTTGCCCGCCAAAGCTTCCGTTCGGACGCATGTCGGTGAGCTTCGAGTAGACGATCTGGCGGTATGCCTGCGCAAAACCTGCGACGCCCTCCAGATGAGGATCGAGATTGTCGGTTGCGGCTGGGCCGCCTGGAAGCCCAACCCGAAGCGTCCCACCGCGCTTCGGCTTGGGAGTTGCAGCAAACGCCTCGCCGACCCCGACGGAGCCGACGCCCCCTACGACGAGGCCGATCGCGGCAGCCCGCTGGAGAACTTCTCGACGCGTGGTGGCCGAGTCCGCATCCGTACTCATTGCCGATACCTCCCGGGTCATGGCCGTTATGGGCGGCCAAAAGTCTCGCATCCGGGAGCAAGAATAAACCCCTCCCCGCCAGGAGTCAAGTCCAATGCCATACCAATCAGGATGTTGATTAGCCCAATAGAGTGTGAATCACCCTGCCGGGAGCGGACGTTCTGCACCCGAGAGTCTCAATAGCCGAGGAGCTGCTCGACCACCCCGAGCATCTCGTCGCCACGGCCGAAGCGCCGCACGTTCTCCGTGACCCGCTCTGCGAGGTAACGCTCACCCATCTCCCGGGTGGATGCAACGTGGGGGGTGATGAGCACGTTCGGAAGGGTCCATAGGGGATGATTCGGCGGCAGCGGCTCGGGCTCTGTGACGTCGAGCGCTGCCCCGCCGATCACTCCGGTCCGGAGGGCCTCGACAAGAGCGTCCGTCTCGACCAGTCCTCCTCGGGCGACGTTGATCAACCACGCATCGTGCCGCATCTGGGAGAGGCGGCTCGCGGAGATCATGTCCGCCGTCTCGGCCGTCAGCGCCGCAGCGAGTACGACGTAGTCGCTCTCCGCTAGGAGCATCGGCAACTCGTTCGGCCCGATGCTTACATCCGCGCCAACGACGGAGCGCCCGTGACGCGTTAGCGCGATGGTGCGCGTGGCAAACGGGGCGAGGAGTCCTAGGAGCTCTGTGCCGATTCCGCCGGCACCGATGATCCCGACGGTCGCGCCTGCGAGTAGTCGGCCACCCGGTCTCCCCCACGTCTCTGCCCGAGCTCGTTCCTGTAGTCGGCGCGCGGCCGCGAGGATCAGCGCGATGACGTGCTCTGCAATCGGTCTCGCATACACGCCCTTCGCGGCCGTCCACACGACGTCGGGTCGCATCAGCCCGGCGTCGAACCACATCTCGATTCCAGCCGCCCCGAGTTGCACCCATCGAACGTCGGGCAGAAGCGAACGTCGGAGCAGTTCCACGTCGTCTCCCGTACACACGATCCCGTTCGCCTGTGCAAGCGGGACGACCACTCCACCACCGTTCACAACGGCAGACTCGAGGAGCTCAGACTCCGGCCACACCCAGATCCGGGCGTCCCCTCGCAGGGCTGTTCGCACAGAGGGCACCATCAGAATGCGACAGTGCCAAGTCGGCGGAGGTGTTCGAGGAGGGCAACCTCCACGAGCACCGCGGCATCCGTCCGTGCGTGGGCCTCCGGTTCGCCAGGTGCAAGGACGTCGCGTTCTCCGCTCGATGCGTGCAGGCGCAAGCGGAGATTCTCGACGGAGCTGCGCACCTCGTTCGCGGGGCGGAAGCCCCCGGCGTCGATACAGATCACGAGTGCACCCTCGGCGGGCCGGCCGGCATCCGCACCCGTGAGGCTCACGGAGAGAGCTTCGATCACCGCGGCCAGCCCGAAGCCCTTGTGCCCCCCAAACGGGAGCAAGGCCCCGCCGTCGAGAAACGCCGCGGGATCGGCGGTCACGATCCCCTCGCGGTCAACGATGCAACCGTCCGGCAGCAGGGTTCCTCGGGATTTGGCGATAGCGACCTTTCCTGCCGCGACGAGGCTCGTCGCCATGTCGAGAACCAGTGGAGCACCCTCGGCCGGAACGCCGATCGCCACGGGGTTCGTGTGGAGGCTTGCGGACGAACCGGGCCCTGCAGCCATGACGAATGGCGGGCCGACTCCCCCGAGCATCACTATCGCCACCGTGCCTCGGTCGACGGCACGCTCCACCCAAGCTCCTGCGCGGCCCGCGTGGCCGCATCGGACGACCGAGCACGCGCCGATTCCGACGTCGAGGGCGGTTTCGATAGCAGCATCGACGGCGATCTCGAGTGCCGGGTATCCGAGGCCTCCTGCAGCGTCGACGACGGCAAGCGCGCCGTGGGCGTCCACGACGCGCGGGACGGCGTCGAGTCTGTGTCCGTCCGTCCCCGCGAGCTCGCAATACCCTGGCACGAGCCGCAAGCCGTGACTCGGGTGTCCGGCAAGCTCGGCGCCGACGAGATACTTCGCCGTGCACGCCGCGTTCTGGTCCGACGCGCCCGCCCCTACCAGAGCACGCTCTGCCAACTGCATCGCCATGTCGGGCGAGAGTGCCTCGAGAGAGCTCACGGTTGATTCCTCGTCGGGGTCATCGTCCTCGGAATTGATTGGTATCAGATTGGCTTGACATGTGTCCTAGAAATCGCGAGACTGTCTGGTATGGCCACAACCCGGCGGGGTGACGCGCCTTTACTGGAGTCGGCCGAACCATTTCTCGGTCACGACGAGGCACCTGTTTCGGCTGCACCTCCCGCCGCCGGGTCTCCGCGCCCGACCTTCGACGGACCAACCACGATCCCGTATGCCCAAGCAATCCGGTACCTCTGGGGCGATGATATCTCGGGCGAGGTCAGCGACTGGATCTACGCATCCACCGATCTGATCCACATGCTCGTGTGGGCGCTTCCGCCGGGCGGCAGGTGTCTCCACTCGGATACGCATCGAACGGTCTTCGGGGCCGACGTGACCTACTTCGTCCTCAGTGGCACGCTGGTCCTCGCGAACCCGGAGAACGGCGAGGTCAAGGTCGCCGAAGCGGGTGAGTCTGTCCTGTTCCGCCGGGATACCTGGCATCACATCTTCTCGCACGGGCTCCACCAACTCCGCGTGCTCGAGTTCTTCGCGCCGCCCCCATCGACGGGAACCTCGCGAAAGTACGCGCAGACGCGCCCGCCTCTCGAAGAAGTCAGGCATGCGAACGACGAGTTGCTCGGACACTGGCCGCTCGAGCGGCCAGAGCCGACGCTGCATCATCGGACGACCGCGGACACTCTCTGGCGACGCGACGGCGAGGCTCTCGTGGGCATCACCGTGAGCACTGAGCACTTGACGGTCGGGACGCTCAGTCTCCTGCCGGGGCAGCACAGCTCCAACGAGCAGCACGGAGGCGACGAGACGCTGTATGCCCTGGAGGGTGTCCTCAACGTTCGAACCGAGGGCCGCGACGGCGTCGGCTGGCACGAGCTCCACCCTGGCGACGGCTTCTACTGCCCGGCGGGAACCCAGCACCGATACAGCAACATCGGCGGCGGAATCGCCAGGGCGGCCTT
>JBKJVI010000159.1:0-8323 GCA_046590225.1 Gaiella sp.
TCAGTGGCTCGCGGTCTCGGCGCTCGGCGTCGTCGGCGTCGACGGCGAGGTCGCGATCGCTTTTTCGCTCCTCATGCAGGCGATCTGGTTCATTCCAACGACGATCGTGGGTGGCGTTATTGCATTCGTGAGTGAATCCCGCCGGGTTTCTTAGACGGTTTGGTAGCCCGAGGGTTCCGCGGTTTCAGGCGGTGTAGTTCATGAGGGTTCGGGGGTGATCGCCGGAGCCTTGTCTCCGTTCACGGTCGAGAACGAGAGCTACGTCACCGTCGGCCCCTTGCGGTTCATGCGCGAGTTCCTTTGCATGTCCGCAGACGAGCGGCCGCAACCGACCTGCGCCAGGAAACCCCAGTTCGACATCTGGGCGCAGCACCCCTACACACCGGGAGGCCCGACGCTGCCAGTTCTTCCCGCCCTATAGACATCCCGCTTCACCCTCGGCGCCTTCTCCCAGCCCAACGCGACGGTGACGTTCTGGGGGCGGACGCCCGCGTCCGACGCGAAGACGCTCGTGATCGAGCGAAGCGGCTCCGGCGGCTGGAAGGAGATGGCGACCGTGCGCTCCGACCGTTACGGCATCTTCCAGGGCGCGTATCCGTCCAATGCCATGACGGGTTTCGTGCACGCTCGCATCGTCGGGGGCGGAACCGGAGACACTGCACGGCCGTTCGGTCTTCGCGTGCCTCCTAACCAGCCTGGTTGCGCGTCCGGTACCTGCTAGCGCCAGGCGCCGACGATATCCGTGGGCCCGAGCTCGACGTCGAGATCGGCAGTGTCGAAGCCGGTGCGGGAGACGCCGACGAGGATCGAGTGCTCATTGGCGCCTGGGATTGATTCGCGATTGCTGATGAGGGTTGCGAGGTCGGTCCGGTCGAAGGGCTCGCCCACGCGCCACTTGATCGAACCAATGAACTCGACGGGGTCAGCGCGGTAGGGGTCTGCGCCGCCGATGAGGTCGACTTCAACGCGGTTGTCCCGCGTCCAGTAGCTGCCGACAAACCGGGCAGCGCCGAACGACGGGCGGGGGAGAATCCGCTCGATGCTGCCGCGAATGATCGGCTCGATCGCGCGACCTCGGAACGGGGCCCAGGACTCGCGGATGCGCTCGAGCAGGACGCCGCCGCGGCCGCGCTCGACCAGGTCGATGTTCGGTGCGAGGAAGCGCAGCCAGAAGCGGAGGTAGGGGTCATGCACGATGTAGCGGGTGTTCTTGCTCGCGGCGCGAGCGGAGTAGGCAACACGTTTCTCGATGATCCGCTTCTGCTCGAGTGTTTCGAGGCTGTTGCTCAATGTCGATTGCGTCATCCCGGCGCGCTGCTGGATCGCGGTGTAGACACGCTCTCCGGCTCCGATTGCCAGTAGCACGTTGCGGGTTTTCAGGTCGGCAGGGAGCTCGGCGTTGAGAGAGCGCTCGCCGAGAACGATGAGTGGCGAGGTTGCATCCTCGACCTCGCGAGCAAGGAAGCGCCAGAGATCGTCGCCGCCGCGCCAGAGCGCGGCCAGCCGAGGCATGCCACCGATCACGACCTGGGCTTCCAACGCGTCCGCGGCTTCGAGGCCAAGGCGGTCGGCAGTCTCGGCCACGGTGAACGGCGGCACGATGACCTCGCGCAGACGACCGTAGAGAGGGCTGCCGTAGGTATTGAGGCTCTCCATCATCGTGAGGTCCGAACCGACGAGAATCACCAGGAGAGGCTGGCGCTCGAGGCGACGCCAGGCCGCTTGCAACGTGGCCTCGATCGCGGGATCGGAGTCGATCAGGTAGGGGAACTCGTCCACCACGACGATCACCGGTTTCGCCTTTGTGGCCTCGTCGGCGAGCAGGGTCAGCGCCGCGTCCCACGAACCCAGAGAGCCCTGGGCAGCCAACCCAGCGGTCTTCGTCCGCGACGCTGCGACCTCCCCTCGGAAGAGGTCGAACTCCTTCTCTGCCGGCTGCTTCGTGGCCGTGTAGTAGACGTGCAGCTCGCCGCTGCGGCCGATGAACTCCTCGAGCAAGCGGGACTTACCAACCTGCCGGCGTCCCCGGACGGAGAGCAGTTGGCCCTGCCCGCTGCGCTTGGTCTCCTCCAGGCGATCGTTGAGCCAGCCAAGCTGCTCGGTGCGTCCGATGAACTCCATGACGTCATCCTATCGAACACCAACATGATAAACAATACTTTTTTGGTGTTTTGTTTATCGTTGTAATCTTGCCTTGGAGTGTCCATCCTCCACGCGTCGGAGACTCGGGCCGCGAGTACCATCGCCCCGTGAAGGTCCTCCTCGTAAGCTTCTATTTCCCGCCGGCGGGCGGCGGCGGTGTGCAGCGTCCCCTCAAGCTCGCGCAATACCTCCCCGCGCTCGGGATCGAGACGCACGTGCTCGCGCCGGACGACCCGCAGTGGATCCATCGCGACGAAGCACTGCGCGTACCGACGCAGGCCTGGGTGCATCGGGCGCGCTATCTCGGCCCGAGCGGCCGCAAGCCCGCCGAGGAGCTGCACGGCAAGGTAGGGGTTGCGCGCATGACGACCCAGGCGCGGCTGTTCGGTCGTCGGGCACTCGTGCCCGACGAGAACGTGCCCTGGAACCTCACGGCGATCCCTGCCGCGATCAAGCTTGTGCGCAAGCACGACATCGATGTCGTCATCACGACCTCCCCGCCGAATTCGATCCATCTCGTCGGTGCAGCGGTGAAACGGGCGACGGGTGCCCGGTGGGTGGCAGACCTGCGCGACTCGCCGATCGCCCATGCTCATCGCCGCTCCGAGAGCGCCGCGGTACGAGCCAAGGAGAAGGTCGATGTCGGCGTCGCGAAGCTCGTCGCACGTTCCGCTGACGCGATCGTGTGCGTCGCAGATTTCATCGCCGAGGAGGTTCGGTCGCTCGAGCCGCGGGGCAGAATCGTCACGATTCCAAACGGCTCCGACTTCGACGACTTCGAGGGACTCGCATACACACCGGGTGATCGCCTCCGTCTCACCCATACCGGCAGCTTCTTCGGCAAGCGCGACCCGCGGCCGTTCCTCCAGGCCTTTCACGACTCGGGGATCGATGCAACGGCACGGTTTCTCGGCGACTTCCGCAGCGCCGATCGCGAGTGGGCCGAGCAGCTCGAACTGGGCTCCAGGCTCGAGCTCATTCCCTACGCTCCCCGGGCGACCTCTCTCGCGCTGCAGCGTGATTCGGAGGCACTCCTGCTGCTGATTCCCGACGCCGGCGGCCGTGGCAAGGGGGTTCTCTCGGGCAAGGTATTCGAGTACATCGCTGCGCGGCGGCCGATTCTCGCGCTCGTCCCCCCCGACGGGGCCGCCGCTGATCTGATTCGCGAGACGGGTGCCGGCGTTGTCGCGCCGCCGGATGACGTCGAGGCGATCGGAGATGCCCTCGTCGAGCTCGATCGGCGCTTTCGGTCCGGCGGTCTGCCGGACGTGGAGCTCTCCGAGGAATGGCGGCGACGGCTCGCCCGGGAGACGCGCGTCGAGGAGACGGCAGGGCTCCTGAGGTCACTCTGTTGAGGGCATTGTGCTGAGCCGGCGGCAGCCGATCGTCGACGCGCTGTTCTTCGCCACCGTGTTCACCGTCACGTTCGCGAAGATCCACTGGAACGTCGGCGCCGACCTCTCGCTCTCGGACGTTCTCACGATCCTGTTCCTGATCGCCTTCGCGCTCGGCAGGATCGAACGGCTCGATGGCCGCTTCGCCCGCTCGGCGGCGATCACGTTCGGGTTCTTCGTTGCATTTCTCGCCGTCTACCTCCTCGGTTTCTTCAACCTCGAGACGGCCACCGCACTCGCCCAGTGGGCAAAGGGGATGTTCAAGTTTACGTTGCACTTCCTCTTCCTCTTCGCGGCCGTCGCGCTCGTCGCACGACGCAGCCAGCGCTTCTACTGGTGGACACTCGCCGCGTTCTGCGGTGGCCTTGTGTTCAACGCGCTCTACGGGGTTCTTCAGCTCGGCGTCGCTCAGGGAACGGGCGGCAACCTCGACGCAACCCTGTTGGCGCCGCTGACCGGCGGAGCGAGCCAGATCAACATCTACGGCGCGATCGAAGGGGCAAACGTCTACCGCCCGAACGCCCTCACCGGTGATCCGAACCATCTCGGGATCGAGCTCGTGATCCCGATTCTCATCCTGCTCCCCATCTACCTTCGGCTCGAGCATGGTCATCGTCTCCGGCTGCCGCTGATGCTGACGCTGATGTTCCTCTTCGTGATGGAGCTCGCGACCCTGTCCCGTAGTGGCATGCTCGGCTTGCTTTGCGGACTCCTCGTGCTTGCGGTTCCGTACCGGCACATGCTCTTCTCGGCACGGTTCCTGCTGCCCCTCCTTGCCGTTGGACTCGGGATCCTCGTCTTCGTCTCTCAGCGCGCCGACTTCTTCCAGACCGTTCTCAAGTCGCGTGTCGACACGAGCGGCAAGGGAACGTCGACGCACTTCGTCGTCTACGAGTTCATCCCACAGGTGCTCTCTCAGCATCCGTTGTTCGGGCTCGGGCTGAACAACTTCTCGGTCTACTACGAGTTCGTCACCGGGCGGAACAACTTCGGGCCGCATTCGTTCTACGTGGCGCTGTTCGTGGAGACCGGCATCATCGGGGCGCTGCTCTTCCTCGGGTTCCTCGGCTACCTGTTTCAGCGCCTCGCCGTCGGCCGCGCGATCGGGCGGGCGCTGGCAGACGCGGGCGAAGGTCTCGCCGCTCGCGTGCGTCCCCTCGAGTGGGGGCTCACCGCTGCGCTCGTTGCCACGATGGCGTCGAACTTCTTCTATCTGACGATGAGCTTCTACTACTTCTTCGTGTTCGCAATGCTCGTCATCGCGGCCCCTGCGGTGTTCGGTCGTCGGCTCGTGACCACATGAACGTCTGCGTTCTGACGACGTCCTATCCGCGCGATCGTGGTGACGTCGCCGGGCTGTTCATCAAGGACGCCGTGGAGCATCTGCGTGACGCGGGGATCGAGGTCGCCGTCGTGTCGCCGGCGTCCTTCCGTCACTTCGGGATCGCATACGGGGATGGGATCGCCAACAACCTCAGAGCGCAACCGTGGCGAGCGATCCTGCTGCCGCTGTTTCTCCTCTCCTTCGCCCGTGCAGCGCGGCGGGCATCCCGCGCGGCTGACGTGGTGCACGCGCATTGGCTCCCCTCGGCGGTAGCTGCCCTCGCGACCGGAAAGCCGCTCGTCCTGCAGCCGTGGGGGTCAGACGTCGAGCTCGCGAAGCGCGTCCCGTGGCTCTTCAAACCGTTGCTCCGACGTGCCCGGGTTGTCGTGTGTGCCTCGTCGGCGCTTGCGGAGGACGTCCGTCTCCTCGGGGCACGCGAGATTCGCGTGATCCCGAGTGGCATCGACCTGCCAGACGAGATCCGGCGTTCGGAGGAGCCGCCGCACGTGCTCTACGTCGGCCGGCTCTCGGAGGAGAAGGGCATCCGTGATCTCGCCGAGGCGGCACGTGGCCTGCCGCTCGTCGTCGTCGGGGACGGGCCTCTCCGCGATCTCATCCCGTCGGCCGTTGGATTCGTCCCGCATGACGACCTCGGTCCCTACTACGAGGCGGCGGCGATCGTGTGCGTGCCCTCACGACGTGAGGGATACGGTGTCGTGGCGCGTGAAGCGATGGCGTACGGGAGAGCGGTCGTCTCAACGGGCGTCGGCGGTCTCGCCGACGCGATCGACGATGAGGTCAGCGGTCTCGTGGTTCCCCCAGGTGATACCGCGGCGCTGCGCGACGCGCTCGAGCGTCTCATCGTGGATGCCGACCTCCGCGTCCGGCTCGGCAGTGCGGCACGCGAAAAGGCGTGTGCCTCCTACGCGTGGTCGGCCGCAACCGCCGCGACGATCGCCGTGTACCAGGACTGCGTCGAGTGGGGTGTCCCGCAACGGTAGACCCGAAATGATCGTTGCGGGACACCCCACTCCATGTTGATTGCGGTAGTGCGGCGTCTCACGACAATGGTGTTTCCTGTCAAACGGTGTGAGACGCCGCACTAGCCGAACTTGCAGCGCACGAGCGTCCGCAGCACGCGGAGCCCGTCCGTGGCGGTCAGCTTCTTGCCCTCGTCGCGTGAGCGGGCCGAGTACCCAATCGGGACTTCGTAGATCCTCGCTCCGGACTGCACCACGCGGGCCGCGATCTCAGGCTCGATCGCGAAACCCCGCTCGCGCAGTCGCAGCGACTGGAACAGCTCGGTGCTCATCGCCTTGTGGCACGTCATCACATCGGAGATCCAGCAGTTGTAGAGCACGTTCGTCGCCATTGTCACGGACTTGTTGCCCATCACGTACCAGAAGCTGAAGGACGACTGTGACGTCCACGCCCGCGTGCCGAAGACGACCTTGGCCTTCCCGGCGAGAAGCGGTTCGAGAACCGGGCCGAGGTCGGCCGCGGCGTACTCGAGGTCGGCATCGAGAATCGCCGAAAACGTACCCCGGGCATGCTGGAGACCAGTCCGGATCGCGGCACCCTTGCCCTGGTTCGTCGCGTGCAGGACGACCTCGACGTTGTCTCCGAGTGTCGTCGTTCCAAGCCACTCGCGCGTGCCGTCGGTCGATCCGTCGTCGATGATCACGAGCTGGCGAGCCCCGATCGGCAACGGTGCGTCGAGCGCATCGGCAACGGCCGCTTCAATCGTGTCGCGCTCGTTGAACACGGGCATCAGGATCGTCAGCTCTGGATTCAACTCATCACTTTCCCGGCGGCGACTCCTCGACCGTCTGTAGCGACCGAGTACCCCTTCTCGGTCAGGAGCGAGCGGTACAGGCGGTCGACATCGTCGACCAGTCGAGGAACGCTGTACGACGCGAGCGCAAACCTCTGTCCGGCTGCGCCCATCTGCGCCCGCAGCGCGGGATCGCGCGCGAGACGTTCGAGCCGCTCGGCCGCTGCGGCCACGTCACCGAAGGGCACGAGGAAACCCGAGACTCCCTCGCTCACAACGTCTCTCGTGCCGCCCACATCGGTCGCGACTACGGGGCGGCCCGACGCGAGCGTCTCGATCGCACTGACGGGTGTTCCCTCGCTCCGCGACGTCAGAAGGAGGACGTCGAATGCGTGGAACCATGGCCCGACGTCGTTCTGGAACCCGACAAACTGAACACCCTCGACGAGGCCGAGCTCCCGTGCCCGCGCCTCCAGCCCTTCGCGCTCGGGGCCGTCGCCGATCATGATCAGAGCCGCGTCGACGCCTCGATCGCGCAGCTCCCTGATCGTCCTCAGCACGTCCTCGGGCTGCTTCACGGCGGACATTCGGGCAACCCAGCCGACGCAGAAGCGGTCGGACGGGATACCGAGCGAGGCGCGAATCGACGCTCCGCCAGAGGCGCCCGCCATTCGTTCCGAGAGCTCGATCCCGAGCCGAACGACGGCGAACTTCGATGCCGGTGCCACGCCGACCTCGACCAACTCGTCGCGAACCTCGGGGCTCACGGCAATCAGTGCGTCGGTGCTGCCGGCCAGCTTTCGTTCGACGGCCCGGAAGACACGGGTGCGGACGGGATCGAACTCCCCTTTCAGCATGTGTCCGTGGAATGTGTGAACCACGATCGGAGGGCGTGCGTGTCCCGCAAGGCGTGCTGCCGTTCGTCCGACGGTGCCGGCCTTCGCCGTGTGTGTGTGGAGGATATGCGGGCGGTCACGACGGATGATCTCCCTGAGGGACTTGACGGCCGTCGCATCCTTGAATGGCGCCACGTCACGCTGGAGCCCGGGAATCGACTCGACCTCGATCCCGCGGTCTTCCGCGATAAAGGCCATCGACGCCTCACCTTTCGAGATAGTTCCGGCTGCCAGAGTCGTCCGGTATCCGCGGTCGGCGAGGCCCTCGCTGAGATAGGACACGTGCAGCGACGGGCCGCCGACGTTCAGTCGTGCGATCACGCGCAGCACCCGAATCGGATCGTCGGCGGTTCCAAGCACGGGTGCGAACGGTACAGGGTGGGGCGAGGGAACGTACACTGCGCCCGTGCCCGTACTGAAGACGGTTTTCTGGGGCTCGCTCGGCGCTCTCGCGTGGACGCACGTCGGCTACCCGGTGGCCGCGGAGATCGTGGCCCGGCTGCGAGCGCGCCCCGTGCGCAAGGACGATAGAGCCGAGCCCTCCGTTGCGGTGATCATTGCCGCGTACAACGAGGAGCCGGTGATCGAGCGACGGTTGGAGAACCTCCTCGCGCTCGACTACCCGCCGGAGAAGGTTCAGATCGTGATCGCCTCGGATGCCTCGTCCGACCGAACCAACGAGATCGTGACTGCCGTCGCTTCCCGTGAACCGAGGGTCAGGCTGATCGAGTGTTCCCGGGGCGGCAAGGTGGCTGCCCAGAATCGCGGTGTCGCCGAGACCTCGTCGGACGTG
>JBKJVI010000174.1:0-61389 GCA_046590225.1 Gaiella sp.
TCGGCCTGCTCGGCCAGCCGTTCGCGTTCGATCACGTCGAGTACCGCCGTGCCTACTGCGGCGGCCACGGGTGATCCTGCGAACGTCGAGAAGAAATGCCAGCGCTCGGCGAACTGCACGGCGATCTCGGGGGTCGTGACGACCGCTCCCATCGGGTGCCCGTTCCCCATCGGCTTACCGAGCGTGACGATGTCCGGCCGCACCCCGTCCTGGGCGAAGCCCCAGAACGCCTCGCCGACCCGACCGAAGCCGGCCTGCACCTCGTCGGCGAGGCAGAGCGCGCCGACCGCGCGCGCCCGCTCGTAGGCAGCGCGGAGGTAGCCCGGAGGCACCGCGAAGATCCCGTCGCTCGCGAAGACGTCGTCGAACACGAGCAGCGCTGGATCGTGGCCGCGGCCGCGCAGACGCCCGAAAGCGCCGTCGACCTCTCCGACCACGCGGCCTGCAGCATCCGCCGACCCGAGCGTCGCCGCGCCCCCGATCCGCGCCACCCACGGCTCGAGCGCGTCTGGGCCAAGCTCCTCCGGCGACAGGGCGGCCGTCGCGGCCGTCGTGCCGTGGTAGGCGTGCTCGGTGATCGCGACCCCTCGGTTGCCGGTGACTGCACGGGCGATCTGGATCGCGACGTCGTTCGCCTCGCTTCCCGAGTTGACGAACATCACGACCGAGAGTTCCTCGGGGAGGAGTGCCGCGAGGCGGTCGGCATACACGGCGACCTCATCCACGAGGTAGCGCGTGTTTGTCGTCAGCCGGCGCGCCTGGGCCGCGAGGGCGGTGGTGACGCGAGGATGGGCGTGTCCGACCTGCGGCACGTTGTTGTAGGCGTCGAGCAGGCGGTTGCCGTCGACGTCCGTGAGCCAGACACCGGTGCCGGACTCGAGGCGGACAGGCTTGTCGTAGCTGAGGCTCAGGGCGGGGCCGAGGCGCGCACGACGGAGAGAGAGGCTGGCGTCGAGCGAGGAGGTTCCGCGTCGAGACATGCCGCACGCGGCCGCGAGCTCCGACGCGAGTGTCGCCGGGCCGCGGTCGTCGATCCGGGCGAGGGTTGCGAAGCAGTCCACCTGGTCGGCGAGGATGTAGGTGATGTTGTCCGGGTGAAGCTCTGCCCGCCACGCGGAGATGAGCACGGACTGCGTCATGCGGGCGGCCGCGAGTTCGGGAACCAGCAGTACCTCGGCGCGGGTCAGAGGGCGAACGGCGTGATAGGCGGTGATGACGTCGACGAGCGGATCGAGCGGATCGTCGGCACCGAACGCCTGGTACGCGGCGGCGATTGCGGGATCGATCACCGACCGCGCGTGGACGAGATCGCCGAAGTCGACGACTCCCGCGACGCGATCGGGGTCGTCACGATCGGCGAGGAGATTGTCGGGATTGACGTCGCCGTGGATCGTCGAGGCTCCAACGAGCTCGAGCGCCGGCGCGATCACGGCATCGAAGCGGTCGAGCCAGCGCTCCACGAGGGTGCGGTGCTCGGCAGGAATGTGATCCAGCCTGGGTCGGAGCTCTGGGAGTCGGGTGACGTCCCAGGCGATCTTCCGGTGCGCGAGTGGGTGGATGAATCCAGCCAGCGCCAGGTCGATGTGTGCGACCGCGGCGCCGATCGCACGTCTGGCGGTGGGGGGGAGCGGGCCGGGTGGGAACGCCGTGCCGTCGACCAGGCTGACGAGTTGAACCGCGTGGTCGACGCCGCCGATGTCGACGGCGCCCGTCGGCCTGCGATCGATCGTGCGTCGCGGTCGGGGAATCGGAACCGTCGGGTCGGCCCGAATCGCGTGCTCCATGGCGAGCACCTGCATCTCGACGACGTCGGCCGGGTCGGCCGGGTTCCCGACCTTGAGGACGAAGGAACCCTCGGCTCCGTCGATCCGGAAGTTTCGGTCTCGCTCGCCGTCGAGTGGCGTCGCATCGCCGTCGACATCGAACACGCTGCGAGCGATGTCGACGGCGAGCGCCACCGGGACTTCAGGGGGGCGCGCTTCGAGGACGTTGTCGCTCACCGCGCATCACGATAACGGTTGGGCGCCGTCGGATCCCGTAGGGGAGACGGCGCAGCCTCTCCCGGGAACGAGAACGGTGATGACCCGCCTCAGGGACAGACGGGCGGAACGGTGTGAGAAACCGTCCTAGTCCACCTCGTGATCGCGCTCGCAGTGCTCCGGGCAGTTGCACTCCACGGTCTCCGAACGCGTCAGGAGGACGGGGCGCTCGGTCGAGCAGGCCCGCGTCGCTTCGGGGCTCCGCGAGAGGACCTCGGTCGTCTGAACGGGTGTCATGCTGCGCTCCTCTCGATCTCGGGTGTGTCCGTCTCGAACTGCTCTTCCTCGGTCGAGCCATGGAGCGCCAACGTGGATGCGTTGCCGCCGGTGATCGTTTGCAAGACCTGGTCGAAGTAGCCCGCGCCGACTTCGCGCTGATGGCGGGTCGCCGTGTAGCCCTCTGCCTCGAGTTCGAACTCGCGTTCCTGAAGCCGCACGTAGGCGGGCATCGCCTCGTCGCCGTAGCCCCGGGCGAGCTCGAACATCGAGAGGTTGACAGCGTGGAAGCCGGCAAGGGTGATGAACTGGAAGCGGTAACCGAGCTTCGCGAGGTCGCTTTGAAAAGTGGCGATCTGCTCGTCGCTCAGGTGCTTGCGCCAGTTGAACGAGGGCGAGCAGTTGTAGGCGAGCAGCTGATCCGGGTGCTTCTCGTGAATTGCGGCCGCGAACTGCTCCGCCTCGGCCATGTCCGGCGTCGAGGTCTCGCACCAGATCAGGTCGGCGTAGGGGGCATAGGCGAGGCCGCGTGCAATCGCGGCATCGATGCCGTCCCGGACCCGGAAGAACCCTTCGGGAGTTCGCTCACCCGTGCAGAACTCGCGGTCGATCTCGTCGATGTCGCTCGTCAGGAGCGATGCTGAGAGTGCGTCGGTGCGCGCGACGACCAGCGTCGGTACGTCGGCAACGTCGGCGGCGAGTCGGGCCGAGATCAGCGTGCGCACGTGCTGGGCCGTTGGCACGAGCACCTTGCCCCCGAGATGGCCACACTTCTTCTCCGAGGAGAGCTGATCCTCGAAATGCACTGCGGCTGCACCGGCCTCGATGAACGACTTCATCATCTCATAGGCGTTCAGGGGGCCACCGAAGCCGGCCTCGGCGTCTGCGACGATCGGCGCAAGCCAGTGCGTCGAGTCGTCGCCCTCCGCGTGGGCAATCTGGTCGGCGCGTAGGAGTGCACTGTTGATCCGCTTCACGAGCGCCGGCGCACTGTTTGCCGGGTACAGGCTCTGATCCGGATAGGTGTTCCCGGAGAGGTTCGCATCGGCCGCGACTTGCCAGCCGGAGAGATAGATCGCCTTCAGGCCCGCCTTCACCATCTGCACCGCCTGGCCGCCGGTCATCGCACCGAGTGCAGGCACCCACTCGTCCTCGACGAGCAGCTTACGAAGACGCTCCGCACCGAGGCGGGCGAGTGTGTGCTCGACCGTGACGGTGCCACGGAGGCGTTCGACGTCGGCCTGGCTGTAGGGGCGCTCGATGGTGTCAGTCGGGGTCATGCGGGGCTCCTTTGGATCCATAATAGGCTATCTCGGATCCTATATTACCCAACAATGTCATCTCCGGGGATGAATATACGCATTTCGGATCCCAGATAAAACCACTTTGTGTGCGCATCGCGTTCCGTACACTGCGAAAACGATGGCCACGCTCTCCACGAAGGCCGACGACATCGCCCGCGTCCTCGAGGACGAGATCGTGGGCGGAGCGATCGCGCCCGGCACGGTCATGCGCCAGGAGCAGCTCTCCGAACGCTTCGAGGTGTCCCGGACGCCCGTGCGGGAGGCACTTCGCCGCCTGGCGGCGCTCGGGCTCGTCACGTTCGAGCCCAACCGCGGCGTGCGCGTTCGCTCGATCTCGCCGGGGGAGCTGCGCGAGGCGCATCTCGTGCGCGCGGAGCTCGAGGCACTCGCGACCGAGGTTGCAACGCCACGCATGACCGCGGCCGATCTCGCCTTGCTCGATGAAGCGGAGCAGCGGTTCTCGGAGCTAACGCTCGAGCTCCGCGACCAGGCCAGGCGTGGGGAGGCGAGGGATTCGTCGCTCTTCGTCGAGTGGATGCAGGCGAACTACGCCTTCCACGACGTGATCTACACCGCCGCCGCGATGCCACTCGTCGAGCGTCTCGCGAAGAGCGCGCGTAGGACATTCATCGGAGACCGCGTCTGGAGTGCCCGCGCCGAGCTCGACGAGCTCTACGCCAAGAACGATCTGCAGCACCGGGCGATCCGTGAGGCGATCTCGGCGGGGAGCGCCGCGGGAGCGAGGCTCCTGGCACGTGAGCACGTGCTCTCGTCCGGCCGGTTGATCGAGGTCGTGATCGAAGCCCTCGGCAGCGGCGGCAGCCGCGATCCCGGCTGGGGCTCGTAGGGGCGGGACCTGTCCCGCCCGGCGCTCGTTCCTCTCTTACCGAAGCGCGACGTCAGCGAGCGTCGTCATGTCGGGCACGATGAGATCCGGCGTCGCCGAGGCCACGGGTGTCGCTCCGAATCCAGGTCGGTCGTGGCGGCGGTCGACCCACGCGGTCGTTAGCCCGAGTTGCTTGCCGGGAACGTGGTCGTGAAACAGGCTCTGGGCTGCGTGGAGGATTCGGTCGCGGGGCACGGCGATCGTCTCGAACGCGAGCTCGAACGGCGAGAGGCTCGGCTTGTAGGCACGGGCGTCCTCCGCGGTGACGATCCAATCGAACGTGACGCCGAGGCGGCGGTTCGAGAGAGCGAAGAGATCCCGGTCGCAGTTCGTGATCACGGCGAGCTTGAACCGCGCCTGCAGACGTCGCAACGCGGGCGCGGTGTCATGGAAAGCCGGCCAGGCGCCGAGATTCTCCGCGAACACGCTCGCCTCGTCGTCGGCTATGGCGAAGCCGAGGTCCTTACCGAGCCCGCGTAGCGACGCGCCCAGCACCTGGCGGTAGGGCTGGTACTCGCTCGCCTCGAGCGCCGCCTCGTGCCGCGCGTAGCGCTCGAGCAACTCGTCCTCCGTCAGGTCGATCCCTCGCGTCGCGAGTACCGGCTGGAGCGCATTCAGGATCCCGCGCTCCCAGTCGATCAGCGTGCCGTAGCAATCAAACGTGATCGCGTCGAAGCGGCTGAAGTCGATCGCCTGCATCAGGCCCAGAACGCCTCGAATGCGGCCGGGTCGCTCGGCAGTGCGAGGACCTCGTGGACGAGCCCGTCCTCGATCCGAAACAACAGCACCTGATCGAGCTCGAGGTGCCGGTCGTTGCGGTCGCCGCTTGCCCGATACAGCGCGGCCGCTCTGTCATCGGACGCGAGAACGTCGATCAGCGATGACGAGTACGTGCCGTCGGTCTCTTTCGGCAGCCGCCCGAGGAAGCCGAAGATCTCCTCGCGCCCGCGGAACGTTCCCGCCATCGTGCCGCTACCCGGCACGATCCAGGCTGCGTCGTCGGCGAACGCATCGCGGAGCGCGAACCCGCGCTTCTCTGCGAATGCGGCGAAGATCCGCCGGACGAGCGCCTCGTTCTCAGCTCGCGCCACGGCTTGCCTCCCAGCGGTCGATGAGTCCCTCGACATGCCGTCGCTGAGCTTCGCCGAAGGGGTACCGCGCGAGGAGTCGACGCGCCTCGGCGGGGTCGTCGTTAGCCACAGCGGCCTCGAGCCGCTCGCGCTCGGGTGTCGGCTGGCGCAACTGTCGCCGGAGCCAGCGGAGTAGGCTGACGGTCTCCTGGTCGGCCGGTTGCACCATGCCTTGAGCTTACGCCGTCTCCACAGCAGGAGCGGCGTCACAGGCTTGATGTGGGTTGGAAGCACGTCTGGATGCGGCCCTGCACGCGGCGCTCCTCGGTGCAGAACCGTCCCAGCCGCACTCCTAACCCAGATTAAACCTCTAGGCTTGATTCGTGGATCTTCTCCTCGCGATCGCCAGCCGTCGGGACGAGCGCGGGACACTCCGGGATCCGTTACCGAACGAGATTGTGCTCCGGCTGCTCGATGCCGGGAGACTTTCCGGGTCGTCCAAGAACGGGCAGCCCTGGGTGTTCGTCGTCCCGGACAGCCGCGCCCGGATCGAGGAGCTTGCGACCGCTGTGTTCGTCCCGGACAACGTCCTCAACGCGGGCCTCGTCGTCGCGATCCTCGTCGCGGGCAAAGGCCCCGTCTCCTTCGACGCCGGTCGCGCTGCCCAGAGCATCCTTCTTGCGGCGTGGGCCGAGGGGCTTGCGTCGTGCCCGAACGGCATCGCGGATATCGATGCAGCCCGACGTGCGCTCGAGGCGTCGGAGGACGAAACTCCCGTCATCGTTCTCTCGTTCGGGCTCCCTGCAAAGCCGCGCGACCCGACCGCGCGATCCGCGGCCGAGTGGAGCGAGAGAGCGAACCGGAAGACGATCGAGGAGGTCGTTCGTTGGCTGGAGTGACGCGGATGCGGGGCGGACTCGACCTTGGCGGCACGAAGATCCAGGCGGTCGTGACCGACGGCGAGGCAACGGTTCTCGGCAAGGCGCGGCGTGAGACCCCGCAACGGGGCGGGCCCGAGGCGGTCGTGCTCGAGCTCGCGGAGACGCTCCGCGAGGCCCTCCTCGACGCGCGCGTCGAGCCGATGGGTCTCGCTGGAGTCGGGGTTGGCGCGCCGGGTGCGATCGACACCGAGACGGGTACCGTCATCCAGGTTGCAAACATCGACGGGCTGAAGGCGCCGTTCCCGCTCGGCCCGGCGCTCACCGAGGAGCTCGGTCGACCCGTAAAGATCGGCAATGACGTGAACGTCGCCGTCGAGGCCGAGCGCCGGTTTGGCGCCGGCCACGGTTTCGACTCGTTCCTCGGTGTCTTCTGGGGAACGGGTGTCGGCGGCGGAATTGTGATGGACGGAAGACCGGTGCACGGGCGCGGTTCGGCGGGCGAGATCGGTCATGTTTGCGCGAAGCCCGGCGGTCGCCGCTGCAACTGCGGGCTCGACGGATGCGTCGAGGCATACGCGGGGCGCGGCGCGCTCGAGGCGCGCGCACGCGACCTCGCGAAGGATCGTCCGACCGTGCTCTTCGAGTTGATGGAGAAGCGAGGCCGCGATCGTCTCACGAGCGGTGTCTGGTTGCGGGCACTTCAGGCGGGTGACGAGGTTGCGGAGGAACTCATCCTGCGGGCGGTCGAGGCGCTCGGTGTCGGGATTGGCTCGGCTGTGACGCTGCTCGACGTCGAAGCGGTGATCATCGGCGGAGGGCTCGGTGAGCGCCTCGGGCCTGACTGGCTGGATCGGATCGAGGTCGCAGCGGGTCGCCACACATTTTTTACCAAGCCTCCGGTCTACCGTCTCGCAAAGCTCGGCGATCTTGGCGGGGCGATCGGCGCCAGTCTCCTAGGGGTTTGATGTGGGTCAACGCCCTCACATGAGGGTTGCCGTCGTCACCGGCGCCGGGCGCGGGATCGGAGCTGCCGTCGCGCGACGGCTCCACGCCGACGGCTGGTCACTCGTACTCGGGGACATCGACTGCGACGCCGTCACCCTGCTCGCGGCGGAACTCGGGCGCGATGCCGCTCCCGTCCTGCTCGACGTCCGCGATCCGGCAGCATGGGATCATGCTGTAGCGATTGCGAGGGAGGTGGGCGATCTTGCGGCGCTCGTGAATGTCGCAGCCCGCACCGACATCCGCGATCTCTTCGAGATCACTCCGGAGGAGTGGGACGACGTGCTCGCAACGAACCTTCGCGGCCCGTTTCTCGGCATCCGAGTCGTCGGGCCGTTCCTCCGCGAGCGTGGCGACGGGCGGATCGTCAACATCGCATCCGACTCGGCATTCCGCGGGCGTGGCGTCACGGGAACGCACTACGCCACGTCGAAGGCCGGCCTTCTCGCTCTGACACGACGCGCGGCCGCGGCACTCGCACCGAGTGGTGTCACGGTGAATGCCGTCGCGCCCGGAACGATCGACGGCGAAACCGTTCGGGAGCTCGCGGGAGAGCGGATCGAGGAGCTGGCAAGCGATGTTCCGGCCGGGCGGCTCGGTCGACCGGAGGAGATCGCGGCGCTCGTCGCCTGGCTCCTGTCGGACGAGGCGGCGTACATCAACGGAGCGACGATGCTCGCCGACGGCGGCGCAGCGCTCTAGCCTCTAACTCGGCTGCTGGCTCTGCATCAGCGTGCTCGGCGCCCGCCGGTAGCGCATTCGCTCGGCGATGACCGCGAGCACGACGATCGCTGTCACGGTCGCAAACAACGCAACGCCGGGGATCGATCGGAGGACGACGACGGCCACGAGCGTTGCAGCCGCTGCTATGGCTCGCTCCCAGCCGATGGTGCGAACGATGCGGTAGCGAGAGAGGAGAAACCCTGCGAAGTAGAGCGCCACTCCGAACCCGAGTGCGGCCCGGCCCGGACGCGAGAGAGCTTCCTCCGGATGGACGACCATCTTCTTCGCAGCCACGGCGAAGTAGACGATCCCGAGCACGATGGGGTAGTGGAAGAACGTGAAGACGTCACGCGCGAGCGGCCCACGCTTGTTTGGGAGCGCCCTTTGCAGCGCGCGCTCGACGGCGCCAGAGACGAAGCCGAAGTAGGCGAACCACAGCGCTGCGACACCTGCGAACGCGATCAGCACGGAGAGCGCGAATGCTGCGTCACGGGGGATCTCCTCGACGCTCGTTCCAATGGCGACGATCGATTCGCCGAGCGCGATGATCACGATCAGTGCGTAGCGCTCGGCGAAGTGCGCCGGCGACACGCGCCAGTCGTTGTCGTTCCCGGTCGCGAGGACCCCGCCGACGGCAACGACCATTGCGGCGACCCACAGGCCACTGCGGAGCGGCAGGCTGTCCACGAGGCCCCCTACGAGAACGAGCGCGGGGGAGAGGAGGAAGAACGGCACGAGTCGCTTGAGCGCAGCGAACTCGGCCGGGCGATCCTTGAGCCCCCAGCCGTAGAGCGAGATGTTCAGCACTCCGATGAACAGGTACGCGCAGCCGAACCAGACTCCCTGATCCGAGTAGGCGTGCGGAACCGCAAGTGCCATGAAGAACGCCCCGGCCATTCCCGCCAGGAAGAGCAGCTTGGTCACCTGGCTCTCGATGTCGATCGCGTTCGTCATCCACGTAAAGCCGGACCACGCCCACCAGACCAGCGCGAGCACGAGCGCCGCTCGGGCAAACCCGGCAGCGCTCGTATTCGAAAGCAGGAGGAGCGTGACCTGGGTGATCGCGAACACGAACACGAGATCGAAGAACAGTTCGAGGTAGCTCGTCCGGCGCTCCTCCTCGGCCTCACTCGGGCCGCCCGCTCCCGTTGCGTCCGCCACGCTCAAGAAGCCTCGAATTGGTAGACGAACGGCCCCTTGCCCTGTCGGTAGGCGATGCCGATCACGAGGCGGGCGAACGCCTCGAGATCTGCGGCCTGGACGTGTTCGCCGGCATCGACCGGGTCGAAGCCGGCCTCGCGGATCAACCCGGCAACGGTGTCCTTCGCCGCCTGATCGTCACCGGCGAACACGAGCGTCGGCGCGGTTGTCGGTGGGTCGGCGAAGAACTGTGCGAAGAAGAACTGTGCAAACACGGTGTTGAACGCTTTGACGGTGTGTGCGCCGCCCGCCATAGCGGCGATCTCGGCTTGGTCGGGGCCGCCCGTGTTCATGAGGTCTCTCTTTTCTACTTGCCGTGGAGGACGGACTGTGTGAGGGAGATCGTTCAAAGGAACGGGAATCGGGCCGCATTTCGTGGCTCCAGATCTTGACATTCGCCGTCCCGGGCTTTAGTTTGTGCGACGACCATACAAAACCCGACGATGGGTCGCACACGTCTCTGCTGACATCCCCCCTTACAGGAATCCGCGTATGAGTTTCGAGCGCGCCGGAAACGCACAATCGCGTTCCGACCAGACGACCGTTCGGCGGGCAAATCTCGGGGTCGTTCTCCAGCAGATCGCCGGTGGCGAGCCCCGTTCCCGCGCCCGTGTCGCAGCTGACACAGGGCTGACGCGCGGAACCGTCTCGAGCCTTGTCGGCGAACTCATCGAGCTCGAACTGCTCCGCGAGACGGGAGAGGATCAGCGCTCCGGTCGTGCGGGACGTCCAGGCCTCGCTCTCGAGCTGAGCGACCGGGTCGTCGCCGTCGGCCTCGAGGTGAACGTCGACTACCTCGCCGTCTGTGTCGAGGACCTTGCGGGCAACGTCCGCTACGAGAAGCACGTCCACACGGACAATCGACGGAGCGCGCCCAGGCCTGTGCTCAACCGGTTGGCGCGGCTCGCGCGCGGTGCCGAAGAACTGATCGCAGCCGAGGGTCTCGTCTCGGCCGGCATCGCCGTCGCGCTCCCCGGGCTCGTTGCTGCGGAGTCGGGGACACTCCTCCGTGCACCGAACCTCGGCTGGTCGGAGATCGCCGTCGCTGACGAGATCTCGTCGCGACTCGGTGGAGTTCCCGTGCGCGCCGACAACGAGGCGAATCTTGCCGCACTCGCCGAGCACTGGCAGGGAGTGGCGCGCAACCTCGACAACTTCATCTGCGTCTTCGCCGAGGTTGGCGTGGGCGCGGGGATCTTCATCGGCGGCGAACTGTTCCGTGGCTCACACGGCTTCGGAGCCGAGCTCGGGCACATCACGGTCGCGCCTGGCGGGTTGCCGTGCCAGTGCGGCGCAGTCGGCTGTCTCGAGACAATCGTCGGCCAGGAAGCGATCGCGCGTCGCGCGGGCATCTGCGAGGACGACAAGCGCCGCGCCCGCAACGTGACCCGAGAGCTCGTGCGTCGCGCCGAGCAAGGCGACGCAGCCGTGATCGCGAGCCTCGCCGAGGCCGGCGGCGCGCTTGGCATCGGTCTCGCCTCGGCCGTGAACCTCTTCGATGTCGACGCTGTCGTGCTCGGAGGGTGCCTCGGGCCGCTAGCCCCATGGCTCGTGGACGATGTGCGCGAGGCGCTCGGTTTGCGGGTCCTCTCGGCCGGCTGGTCCGGGTGCGAGGTCCTCGTGTCGGGATTCGGAGAGGGTGCCGCCGTGCGTGGCGCCGCTGCCCTGACTCTCCGGTCGGTGCTCGCCGAGCCCTGGCTCGTTGCCGAGCGGAGCGTTGCTGTCCGCGAAAGGGTTTCCTGATCATACGAGTTCGGCATCGGCCAGGGGTCTACCGCCTGCCCAGCACTCGGCTGGACGAGCGGTTGGTCAACGCCGGAACGAACGACGAAGGAGGTGTCAGCGGAGCTCGAACCGTTCGTGAATCACCTTCCCTGACGGAGTAGTCGTACTGGGCCGTTCGGTCCTGTAGTGTTGCCCCGTCGTAAGTAGACATAGTCACCAGGAGGAAAGAATCGTGAAGAAGATTGTGATCATGCTTGTCGTCGCTCTCGCCGCAGTGAGCGTGGCAGTGACGGCAGCGTTCGCGCAAGGCTCGGCGAACAAGGACTTCTGTGTCCTGTTGCCGGACTCGAAGTCATCGATCCGCTGGGAGACCCAGGATCGTCCCTCGCTTGTCAAGGCGTTCAATGCTGCGAAGGTCTCGTACGTCATCACCAACGCGGATAACGACGCGCAGAAGCAGAAGACGCAGGCTGACCAGTGCCTCGCGAACGGTGCAAAGGTCGTCATTCTCGCGCCGCTCGACTCCGGCTCCGGGCTTGCGATCGAGAAGGCCGCCGCCGCGAAGGGCGCAAAGGTCATCGAGTACGACCGCCAGGTCAACGGCAGCAAGGGCGTCGTTTACGTCTCGTTCGATGGAGCGAAGGTCGGTGTGCTCCAGGGCAACGGTGTCGTTGCGGGTCTGAAGAAGAACGGCAAGTACAACCAGAAGCCGGTTGTCGCCGAGCTCAACGGTGGCCAGACCGACCCGAACGCGTTCCTCTTCAAGAGCGGGTACGACTCGATTCTGAAGCCGCTCTACAAGAAGGGCGTCTTCGTCAAGGGCCCGGATCAGTTCACGCCGGGTTGGGATAACCAGAAGGCACGCCTGATCTTCGATCAGATGCTCGCGAAGACGAGCAACAAGATCGATGCTGTCGCCGCGGCCAACGACGGCCTCGCGAACGCTGTCGTCACTGCCCTCAAGGCGAAGGGACTCAAGCCGATCCCGCTCTCGGGGCAGGACGCAACAGGCCCCGGCGTGCAGAACATCATCTCGGGCTGGCAGACGATGACGGTCTGGAAGGACACGCGGCTCCTCGCAGCCAAGGCTGCGGCGTTCGCGATCGCGCTCTCGAAGGGCCAGACGCCGAAGACCAACACGGTCGTCAAGAACGGCTCAGCGAAGCAGGCGGCATACATCTACCCGCCGGTTGCGATCACGAAAACGAACTTCAGGCAGCTGTTCAACGGCTATCTGAAGAAGAGCGAAGTGTGCGTGGGCGAATACAAGAAGTACTGCGTCAAGCCTGCGTAGCCAACACCGTGACCCGGGAGCCGCCTGCAGGGCAGGCGGCTCCCGAGTACGCTTGCGAGCCCGACCACCATGACGACCGCCGCGACGACACCCACCAACGAGCCTCTTCTCGAACTCCGCGGAGTCTCGAAAAACTTCGGCTCGGTCCATGCGCTCACCGATGTTGACTTCGAGGTGCGCGCAGGGGAGGTCATGGCGCTCGTCGGCGACAATGGCGCCGGCAAGTCGACTCTGATCAAGTGCGTTTCGGGAATTCACGTTGCCGATGGTGGCGAGATCTTCTTCGACGGCAAGCCGGTCACGATCAGTAGTCCCAAGGATTCGGCCGCGCTCGGCATCGAGGTCGTCTACCAGGATCTTGCGTTGTGCGACAACCTCGACGTCGTCCAGAACATGTACCTCGGTCGCGAGGCCCACGATGTCTTCCAGCGGCTCAAGGAGCCCGAGATGGAGAGGCGCACGGCCGAGACAATGAAGGGCCTCTCCGTCACGACGATTCGCTCGATCCGGCAGCCTGTGGCAACCCTCTCCGGGGGCCAGCGCCAGTCCGTCGCGGTCGCGCGCGCGGTGATGTGGAACTCTCGTCTTGTCATCCTCGACGAGCCGACGGCGGCGCTCGGCGTTGCCCAAACCGAGCAGGTGCTCGCGCTCGTTGCGCGGCTCGCCGAGCAGGGACTCGCCGTCGTGCTGATCTCGCACAACCTCCACGACATCTTCGCCGTCGCAGACAGGATTACCGTCCTGCGCCTCGGCCGCAACATTGCGATCTACGCCCGCAGGGAGACGACCCAGCAGGAGGTTGTAGGTGCGATCACCGCCGGTGTGCAGACGAAGGTTTCGGGTATCGATACGACGGCACCTGAGGAGGCCCTGTGACGACCGCCGCGGAAACGACAACACAGGGAATTCCCCCCGAGGAAGGCTTTTTTCAGCGCATCAGAACCAACATCAGTGCCGGCAATCTCGGCAGCTGGCCGGTGGTCATCGGCCTGATCATTATCGTGCTGTTCTTCTCCCTCAAGGCCGACAACTTCTTCACGCCGGGCAACTTCACCAACATCCTCACGCAGATGGCGGGCGTGACGATGCTGGCCTACGGCGTCGTCTTCGTCCTCCTGATCGGCGAGATCGACCTCTCGATTAGCTACGTGAGCGGGATCGCCGGGGTTGTAGTGGCGCAACTTACGCTTGCGGGGAGCTCCCATGTGATTCCGGGAATCCTTGCGATCGCGGCTGCAATCGGCGTTTGCGCGCTGATCGGGCTCTTTCAGGGCTCGATCGTCGCGTTGGTTGGGGTGCCCGCGTTCGTCGTCACGCTGGCAGGGTTCCAGATCTGGCAGGGCGTGATTCAGAAATCGATTCCGCAGGGAGTCCTCTCGATCCAGGACAACACGGTCAACAACGTGGCGAACTACTTCTTCTCCGAGAAGGCAGGCTGGGCAATGGCTGTCGCGGTGTCGGCGGTCTACGTAGCGAGCACCGTTGCGAGCATTGTCTCGCGGCGTCGCCACGGCGTCGCGATCCGGAATCCGGTCATGGTCGTTCTCAAGCTCGTCGGGATCGTCGGCGCGTCGTTCATCGTGGTGGCGATCTGCAACAAGGATCGCGGCGTGCCGTTCGTCCTGCTTCTCATCGTCGCGATGCTCCTGTTCTGGACGTTCATCGCAAAGCGCACCACATTCGGCCGCCACGTCTACGCGGTTGGTGGCAATGCCGAGGCCGCTCGCCGGTCGGGAATCAACGTTCCCCGGGTGCGCATCATCGTCTTCATGATCTCGAGCGGTATGGCCGGCCTCGGCGGGGTCGTGCTCGCAGCCAGGTTGAGCAGCGTCGACCTCAACGCCGGAGGCGGAACGCTGTTGATCGACGCGATAGCGGCGGCCGTCATCGGGGGCGTCAGTCTTTTCGGTGGGCGCGGTGAGGTCAGGGATGCGCTTTTTGGCTCGCTCGTGATCGCGACGATCGCAAACGGCCTCAACACGCTCAACCTTACCCAGGGCACGATCTACATCGTCACCGGTTCTATCCTGCTTCTCGCGGTCACGCTCGACACCGTCCTGCGTCGCCGTCAGAAGAAGGCCGGGCGCTGACGGTCGACCGTCGCGGTAGTACCGGTGTCAGGGTCTCGCGATCCCACACCGTGATGCGTGATCGCGCGACCTGACACCCCCGTTCCCGGAACGCGTTCGCGTGCGCCTTGCCCCTGAACGCGTACCCGAGCATCCAGCATCCGATCGCCTCGATCTCGCCTCTGGCGGGGCCGATCACCTTGGCCCCGATCCACCTGAGTTTTCGCCCACGCGTTAGGCGCAACGCCCCATGTATTTGGGAGATACTAGGAGCCACCCCCGACCGTGAGGAGAGCACCCACATGAAGACGTCGCTTGGTATCTGGGCCCTCGGCCCGATGATCACCCGTTTTGTGCCGATGGGCTACCAGCCCGAGCACACGAACGAGTCGACGGCGACCAAGGTGCGTCGCGCCGTCGAGGGTCTCGGTGACCTGATGGATGACTACGAGTTCCACTATCCGGGCGAGCTCAACCCCGACAACCTCGACGAGGTGCGCGAGGCGCTCGACGGGCACGGGATCGCGGCGATCTGCACGGGGCTCCACACGGATTCACGCTTCGGACGTGGCGGATTGACGTCACCGGACGCTGCAACGCGCGCGGAGGCACGCCGACTAACGCGCGAGACCGCCGATCTCGCTGGCGCCGTGGGCGCAAACATGATCTGCTGGCCAGGGATCGAGGGCTACAACTACCCGTTCCAGACGTCCTACGCGCAGGCGTGGGAGTGGTTCATCGAGGGCATTGCCGAGGCGGCCGAGACGTGCGCAAAGCATGGCGTGAAGCTGTTCCTCGAGCACAAGAACTCGGAGCCGGCGATGAAGATCTTCATGCGCAACATCGGCATGACGCTGCACGTCATTCACACGTTGCGCGCCCAGGGGATCACGAATGTCCAGGTCAACATGGACTGGCAGCACCTGATCATGAACGGTGAGTCCCTCGGCGAGTACGCCGCGATGCTCGCCGCGGAGGGCCTGCTCGGCCACCAGCACGCCAACTCGGGCTGGGGCACCTTCGACGACGACAACATGGTTGGGGCCACTGCCTTCATGGAGACGATCGAGCTGGCACTCGAGCTGCGCCGCGCGAACTACGGCGTGAACGGCGAGTACCTCGGCTTCGACCTCTACCCGTACACCGAGGACGCCGTCGCCGCCGTGAAGCGCTCCGTGCTGCAATGGAACTTCATCGACTCGATCGCAGCGAAGATCGACGATGTGGCGCTGCGCGAGGCCCAGAGCACGAAGGATGCCGTTCGTGCCTACGAGATCGTGTACGCCGCGCTCGGTGCGTAGCGTCCTCGACGACCTGGCGGAGTTGACGGGGCGACTCGTCGCGATCGAGTCGACGAATCCCGATCTCGTTTTCGACGGCGTCGGCGAGGCGGAGATCGCGGCGTTTGTCGCCTCGTGGTTGGGAGCGGCGGGCCTCGAAGTCGATCTGTACGACGCAGCTCCGGGGCGACCGAACGTCGTCGGCATCGCCCGCGGGACGGGCGGAGGGCGCTCGCTGCTTCTCAACGCGCACATGGATACGGTCGGTGTGGCCGGGCTGGAAGATCCGTTCCTGCCCGTCGTCCGGGACGGCCGCCTGCATGGTCGCGGCGCCGGGGACATGAAAGGCTCTCTTGCAGCGAGCATGCTCGTTGGGGCTGCGGCTGTCCGCGAGGGCTTTCGGGGCGACGTGATCGTCGCGGCCGTGGCCGACGAAGAAGTCGCGAGCCTTGGCACCGAGGCGCTCGTTCGACGTACATCTGCTGATGCTGCGATCGTCACCGAGCCGACGGAGGAAGTCGTCGCCGTCGCTCATAAGGGCTTTGTCGCCTTCGAGGTCGAGACTGTCGGGCGTGCGGCGCACGGATCGCGCCCCGATCTCGGGGTCGACGCTATCGCAGCGATGGGGCCTGTGCTTTCCGGAATCGCTGCGCTCGACCTGCGGCTTCGTAGCGGTGTCGGTCACTCACTCCTCGGCACGGGCTCCGTTCACGCCGCTGTCATCGAAGGTGGCCAGGAGTATTCGAGCTACCCGGCGCGTTGCCTGCTGAAGGGTGAGCGACGCACCGTTCCGGGCGAGACACCCGCTCATGTGCTTGCGGAGCTCGAGCAGATCGTCGCCGGGACGGGTGCGACCGTCAACCTTCCGTTCCACCGCGGCCCGTTCGAGGCGGCGAGCGATGCTCTCGTCGTCGCTGCCCTGCATGGGCATCTCGGTCACGCGGTCGTCGGCGGCGTCGCTTTCTGGGCGGACTCTGCGTTGCTCGCCGGCGCGGGTATTCCGACGGTCCTGTTCGGGCCGGTCGTCGGCGACATCCACGGTGTCGACGAGTGGGTCGATCTCGCCTCGCTCGAGCGCTGCCACGACGCGTACCTTGCCGTCGCCCGGGAACTCTGCGCGTGAGGTGGCTACGTACGAATGAGTGCTTCGCGAAGCCGCGTCAACGCGGCAGCGGTCACCGGCTCGCCATGCGAGACGAGTACCCGCTCCACGGGCAGCTCGAGCAGCGGCTTCAGCGCCACCTGCAACGTCGCGTGCGTGACGCTCGCCGGCAGCCACGACGAGGGGCAGAGGCGGAGGCCGCCGTCGGCGGCGCCGAGCAGCACGTCGCCGGGCACGAGTGCTCGATGCTCGGGAATCCAGTACGCGACCTCGGTGGAGCGGCCGGTCGCGAGTGCCTCGATCCCCCCTTCCAGCGCGTCGCCGGGGCGGAAGACCGATGCAGGAACACCCGTGCGCTTCTCGTTGGCCGCCCGCGCCCGACTCGGCGCGTGCAACGTACCGTCGTAGCGCCGCACGATCTCGCCTCCGCTGCGCGCGTGCCAGAACACTGTGATGTAGACATGCACGGGCAGCTCCACTCGCGCGACGTCGCGGTCGAGCGCCTCCCAGAATCGCACCGCTTCGGATGCCTCGGCCGGCACGAGCGGGTCGATCAGGACAATCGCGTCCGGCGCCTCGTAGTACACGCAGCCGACGGTGTCGCGCCACTCCTCGTAGTAGGCGGTCCAGCGCCACAAGCCGTCGGCGAATCGGGTCACGTCCATGTCGCCTGACGCTACCACCGTTGTTGTCGGACTCGATATCGGGACGACCGGCGTCAAGGCGATCGCCGTTGGCCCCGACGGCGACATCGTCGCGCGCGCCGAACACGGGTACGCGTTGTCGACGCCGCGACCGGGCTGGTCGGAGCAGAACCCGGAGGACTGGTGGAGCGCGACGAGGGCTGCGATCGCCGATCTCGGATCGCTCGAGATCGCCGGGATCGGCCTCTCGGGACAGATGCACGGACTCGTCGCGCTCGATGCAGCCGGTCAGATCGTCCGGCCCGCGATCCTCTGGAATGATCAGCGGACTGGCGCCGAGTGCGTCGAGATCGAGGAGCGGATCGGGCTCGAGCGGCTGATCTCACTTACGGGCAACCGGGCGCTGACCGGGTTCACGGCTCCGAAGCTCCTCTGGCTCCGCCGCCACGAGCCGGAGTCGTACGCCCGGATCGCGCGGATCATGCTCCCCAAGGACTACGTTCGACTCCGGCTCACGGGCGAGTGGGCAACGGACGTGGCCGATGCGTCGGGCACGCTTCTGCTCGACGTCGCGCGTCGCCGGTGGTCGGCGGAGGTGCTCGATGCGCTCGACCTCGACCCGGCGATCCTGCCACCGCTTCTCGAGTCGCCCGACGTCTCGGGAGCGACGAATGCTTGTGACGATTTGTCACAAGGGATCCCGGTCGCGGCCGGTGCCGGGGACTGCGCCGCCGCGGCGCTCGGCGTCGGGATCGACCGCCCAGGACCGCTCTCGATCGTGATGGGCACGTCAGGTGTCGTCTTCGCGGCGCTCCCCGCATTCGCCAGTGATCGTGAGGCGCGCGTGCACGCCTTCTGCCACGCCGTTCCGGGTCAGTGGCACGCCATGGGCGTGATGCTCTCTGCCGCCGGCTCGCTGCAGTGGTTGCGCGACCGACTGGCGCCAGAGGCGTCGTTCGCCGATCTCGTTGCCGAAGCGGAGGCGTGGGAGCCGGGGACGGATGGGCTTCTCTTTGCCCCCTACCTCGCGGGCGAGCGTACCCCGCACGCTGACCCCACTGCGCGTGCGGCCTTCACCGGCCTCGAGCTCCGACACGACCGGGGCGCGCTCGTCCGGGCCGTGCTCGAGGGCGTCGCGTTCGGTCTGCGTGACTCGCTCGAGCTCGTTCGGGAGCTCGGTGGGCCGTGCGATCGCGCTCGAGCATCGGGAGGAGGCGCGCGTGGGTTGTGGCTGCGCATCGTCGCCTCGGCCCTCGGCGTGCCGATCGAGCTCACCGCCGTCGAGGAAGGATCGGCGTTCGGGGCCGCTCTTCTCGGTGGCGTGGCGGGCGGCGTGTTCGAGGACGTTCCTGATGCGGTCAGCCGATGCGTTCAGGTCCGGGCAACCGTCGAGCCTGACGCCGCCTGGCAGGCAGTCTACGAAGAGACCTATGCGCGATTCCGCGCGCTCTATCCGGCCCTCGATCGAGTGAAGGAGCACGCAGGATGACACGAGCAGTGAAGTGGGGACTTCTCTCCACCGCAGACATCAACGGCAAGTTGCTCGCGGGAGCCTCGGAGTCAGAGGAGGTCGAGGTCGTGGCAGTCGCGAGCCGGACGATCGAGCGGGCAGAGGAGTACGCGCGTACGTGGGAGATCGAGCGCGCGTACGGCACCTACGAGGCCTTGCTCGCCGATCCGGACGTCGAGGCGGTGTACATCCCTCTGCCGAACACGATGCACAGCGAGTGGTCGATCCGGGCACTCGAATCGGGCAAGCACGTTCTTTGCGAGAAGCCCTTCAGTCGGCACATCGGCGACGTCGAGGCGGCCTTCGATACGGCAGACCAAACGGGGCTCCACCTTTCCGAGGCCTTCATGTACCGGCACCATCCTCAGACCGCCCGGCTCGCGGAGCTCGTAGCCTCCGGTGCCATCGGAGAGCTTCGGGTGATCCGTACGGCGTTCAGCTACTCGCTCTATGACGCCGAGAACATTCGTCTGCGCACCGACGTAGAGGGCGGGGCACTCATGGACGTAGGGTGCTATTGCATCAGCGGTGCCCGTCTTCTCGGTGGCGAGCCAGACACGGTCCTCGGGAGCGCACACATCGGCTCGAGTGGGACGGATTGGGTTTTCAGCGCTCTGATGCGGTTTCCTCGCAACGTCACCGCGCTGTTCGATTGCGGAACGTCGCTACCCGACCGGGACGAGCTCGAGGCGATCGGGACGGAGGGTTCGATCTTCCTCGACGACCCGTGGCACTGCCAGAACCCGGTGATCGAGCTTCGCCGTAACGGCGAGGTCGAGCGGATCCAAGTGGAGCGTGCAAACCCCTATCGGCTCGAGCTCGAGGACCTGAACGCTGCGATCCGCGGGGAACGTCAGCCGCTGCTCGGGCGTGCCGATGCCGTCGGGCAGGTCAGTACGATCGACGCGCTGTTTCGGTCGGCGGCCGAAAACCAGGTTGTCGAGCTTTGAAGCCTGGCAAACCGTCCGGCGGCTACCCTCGTAGAAGAGGAGTACAACCACCTACGAAATCAAGGAGAGCAATGAAACGGATGGTACTCATTGCGACGCTCGTGACGGCTCTTGCCGCGGCACTGCCTGCGGTCGCGGCGACGCCGGTGTTCAAGGGCACCGTCGGCCCGGGATTCACGATCTCGATGGCAGCGAAGCCCAAGACGGCAGGAAAGATCAAGCTTGTCATCGCCGACAAGTCGAACATCCACAACTTCCACCTCACGGGGCCGGGAGTAAACGTGAAGACGAGCGTCAGCGCGGTCGGAACGAAGACGTTCACGGTGACGCTGAAGAAGGGCACCTACAAGTTCGTCTGCGATCCCCACGCGTTCATGAAGGGCTCGTTCACCATTAAGTAACAGCAATGCGGCGCAGTCGTTCTCATCTTGGGGAGAGGCTTCGGCCTCTCCCCAAGAGGAGCGGTCGGGTGTTCCCTCAGCCCTGGAGTGGAAGCGCCTCGATCGATCCATTCTCGAGGATGCGCCAGGCCGCGAGTTCGTCGGTGCGCACCGTGTAGATCAGATACGGCTGCCCTGCCCAGAGGCCGATGTTCTGCACATCGGTTCTCGACGGACGTGGAGGCGACGAGATATGGGAGTGGAACACCGCTTGCGTCACTTCTCGATCGTTCAGATCCGCCCAGGCGAGCGGATCGATCTCGAGCTCGAAGTGGTAGGGAGACGGAGAGGCGTTGCGGCCAGGAATGTACTCGACGGCAACGTCGCCTTCGAACAGCACGAGCCCGCACGCCTCGTTGGGCAACTCAGCCGTGGCGTGGGCAACAAGCGCAGCGCGCACCGAGGCTGTTACAACCACGGGGTCGCCCCCGGCGTCGACAAACGCGACATCCCCCTATCTGAGCTGCTTTCCCCACCCGTACGGCCGCTTCGGTTCAGCAGCACTTTCTCGGGGGAAGCAGCTACCACCAGATCGTGCGTTCCATGGACTCCTCGAGGTCTCCGTCGGAGGCCTCCCAGAAGTCCGCGGAGAGATACTTCCAGCCGGCGTCGGCGAGGATCGTCACGATCACGCCTTCGTCCATCTCCTCGGCGATCTTGCGCGCGACATGAATGGCTGCACCGCACGACACTCCGGCGAAGATCCCCTCGAGGTCGAGGAGTGCGCGTACCGCTCGCACCGACTCGGCATTCGAGACCAGCATCTTTCGGTCGAGCTTCGAGACATCGAGGATGGGAGGGACGTACCCGTCCGCGAGCGATCGTAGGCCCATCACCGGGTCGCCCGGCAGCGGCTCAGCGGCGGCGATGACGATGTCCGGGAACGACTCGCGCAGCCGGTCACCGACGCCCATCAGCGTGCCGCCCGTGCCAAGGCCCGCGACGAGGACGTCGACGTGCTCGAGCGCTTCCGCGATCTCCGAGCCGGTGCCTTCGTAGTGCGCGCGGGGGTTTGCCGGGTTTGCGTACTGGAACGGCATGAAGTACTTCGAGTCGCGCTCGGCGAGCTCGAGGGCGAGCCGCACGGCACCGTTCGAGCCCTCGGCGCCGGGTGAGAGGACGACCTCCGCGCCGTAGAGCCGCAGCAACCGCTTGCGCTCCTCGGTCGCGTTCTCCGGCATCACGACCGTTAGCGGATACCCCTTCAGCTTTGCGATCATCGCGAGCGAGTGGCCTGTGTTGCCCGATGTTGGCTCGAGGAGATGCCTGCCCGGCTTGAGTTCACCCGAAGCCTCGGCGGCTTCGATCATCGACTTCGCGACGCGATCCTTGATCGAGCCCGTCGGATTCTGTCCCTCGAGCTTCGCGTAGATCTGCACGGACGGCTTCGGGGAGATGCGCGACAGCTCGACGAGCGGCGTCGAGCCGACGAGGTCGAGCAGCGACGAGACGACCGGTCGGGAGCGTGGAGGCGTCGAGCCACCCGCCATTGCCGGCAAGAGGATCACGGTCTGTCCCGGCGTGACCTCGGTGTCGAGCCCGTCGAGCGTGCGCACGTCCTCTCCGCCGAGGTACACGTTGACGAAGGTCGCAATCTCGCCGTCGCTGAATATCTGCGACCCGAGCGCGGGGTACCTGTGCACCAGGTCGTCGAGAATTGCGCGAACCGTTGCGCCCTCGGCCTCGACCTGACGTTCGCCTCCGACCTCGGCGCGCAACGTGGGGGGAATGCGGACGATGGCCGTCACACGCGCACCGGCCGTTGCTCAAGCGGAGCACCGCTGCAGAACTCGACGTAGTCGATGTACTCCGAGATCGTCGGCGAGTCGCCGCAGACCGGGCAGCCCGGATCCTTCTTTACGGCGACCTCGTCGAAGGTCGTGTAGAGCGCGTCGAACAGGAGGAGACGACCGGTCAGTGTCTCGCCTGCGCCGAGGATGAGCTTCAGCGCTTCGCTCGCCTGGAGCGAACCGACGATCCCCGGAAGGACGCCAAGGACGCCACCCTCCGCGCAGCTCGGCGCGAGTTCCGGCGGCGGGGGCGTGGGGTAGAGGCAGCGGTAGCAGGGGCCGACGTGCGGATTGAAGACCGTGACCTGGCCCTCGAAGCGGTAGATCGACCCGTGGACGACCGGAATGTTGTGCCAGACCGAGGCGTCGTTGACGAGGTAGCGAGTGGGGAAGTTGTCCGCTCCGTCCACGATCACGTCCCAGCCGTCGGCGAGAATCCGCTCGACGTTCTCGGAGGTCAGGCGCTCCTCGAACGGAACCACCGTCACGTCGGGGTTGAGCGCCTCGATCGCCTGCTTGGCCGAGAGCACCTTCGGCTCACCGAGCGTGTTGGTCGAGTGGATGATCTGACGCTGGAGATTGGAGTCATCGACGACGTCTGCATCGATGATGCCGAGCGTTCCGACCCCCGCCGCAGCGAGGTAGAGCGAAGAGGGCGAGCCGAGGCCACCCGCACCGATCAGGAGCACGCGAGCGTCGAGCAGCTTCTGCTGTCCGACCTCGCCGACCTCGGGGATCAGGATGTGTCGTGAGTAGCGTGCGCGCTGCTCCGCGCTCAGTGCGCGCGGCGTCTCGTAGGAGTAGCCATTGTGCTTCCACTCGGAGAACCCGCCGGACATCGAGGCAACGTCTGCGTAGCCGAGCTCGAGCAGCGACTTCGCGACGAATGCCGACCGTGCGCCTGCAGCGCAGTAGATGACCACCTCGCGCTCCTTGTCAGGGATCACTGCCTCGATGCGGGCCTCGAGGTTGCCGCGCGCCACATGCACTGCCCCGGGCAGATGACCCTCGTCCCACTCGTCCTGCTCGCGGACGTCGAGCAGAAACGGTCGGTCGCCGGCCGCAAGGCGGTCATGAAGATCCGGCGAGCTGATCTCGTCGATCTCGGCCTTTACCTGGTTGAGGAGCTCGCGGTAGGTCGCCATTACTTTCAAGAGTATAGCGCCTCGGGCCTGGCTCAAAAAGGGACATCTGCTGACGTGGGGGCTGCTCCAGATCGAGACGCCGGTCGACATCGTCCGGGTGTCTCGAGACGAGCGGAGGTGGCTCGTGCGGCGGCGGCTACCGTTCGGTGGTGAGCGCGCGCAGAAAGACAGTGGCCGTCGTCGCTGCCCTTGCCCTCGTTGTCGGCGGTTCGGTCGCCGGCATCACGGCTGCCTCGAGCAGTGAGCCAACCGGTCCTGCGGCCGAGGGGCCGGTCCTACGAGCGGGCGATCCTCCTCTCTCGCTCGACCTCGGAGTTCGCATCGACCGTGAGGCGCGTGATCTTCGTGAGGCGTTGCGACTGTACGAGGCCGGAAAGAAAGGCGAGGCCGGAGCGCTGTTTGGAAGGCACAACTCACTCGAGGCGCGGGTTGGACAGGCCGTCAACCGCTGGCCGAAGGACACGGTCGCGCGCCTGACGCAGCTCTCGGGCCTGCATCCAAAGAGCGCTGTCGTCCAGCTCAACCTCGGCATTGCCCGCTACTGGGCGGGCGAGACCGGTGCGAAGGACGCGTGGCTATCGGCGGCAGAGCTCGAGCCGGACACGGCCTACGCCGTGACCGCAGGCAACCTCCTCCATCCAGAATTCGCCCGGAACCTGCCTCTCTTCGTCCCGGTGGAGAACGTCCCTCCGGCTGTACGCACGCTCCCGGCGCCGGCCCAGTTCGCCGCGCTGGAGCGTCGAGCACGAAACGGCTCCGTCGAGGATCGTCTCTTCTATGGTGTTGCGTTGCAGCGACTCGGGAGGCAGCTCTCGGCCGAGCGCGTGTTCGCCGAAGCGGCTCGGCTCGACCGGACGAATCCCGAAGCGCGTGTTGCCGCAGCCGTTGGCCTATTCGACAAGGCTCGGCCGGTGAAGGCGTTCTCGCGACTCGGGCCACTTTCCCGGGCGTTCCCGAAGGCCGCAACGGTTCGCTTCCACCTCGGGCTCCTGCTTCTCTGGTCGGGCCAGGTGAAGGAGGCGCGGCGGCAGCTCGAGCTCGTCGCCAAGGTCGAGCCGGATTCGCGGCTCGTTGGGATCGCAAAGCAGTACGTCGACCAGCTGCGGGCCGCTGGAATTTGAGCACGAAGGACGTAATCGTTGACGCAGGCCCTGTGCGACGGCTACCGTCAGGGCTGTTCGATCGACAAGGGGGCGGTTCTTGAGCGCAGCTGATCCGAGTGGCACGGCGCCGACCCCTGTTAGCGCGGGAGTTCTCGACCTGCTCGAGGTCCGGACACTCTTCGAGGCGGGCAAAGGGGCGGGCAAGCTCGACGCCGAGGAGATCGCCCTCGCGCTCGACGAGCTCGATCTCGACACTGCGCAGCTCGACGAGTTCTACACGGCCCTCGAAGAGGCCCAGGTCGACGTTGTCGGCGCAGAGCGGAGCGAGGCCGAGGCCGAGAAGGAGTGGGCAGCCGAGGCCGAGATCTCGACCGACACGCTGCAGCTCTTCCTGAAGGACATCGGCAGAGTCCCGCTGCTCACCGCCGCGCAGGAGGTCGAGCTCGCGAAGCGCATCGAGCTCGGCGACCACAGCGCGAAGCAGGCGATGGTCGAGGCGAACCTCCGGCTCGTCGTCTCGATCGCAAAGCGCTATCGCAACCAGGGGCTGCCGTTCCTCGACCTGATCCAGGAAGGAACGATCGGGCTCGTGCGCGCGGCCGAGAAGTTCGACTACCGCAAGGGGTTCAAGTTCTCGACCTATGCCACCTGGTGGATCCGTCAGGCCGTCGCCCGGGCGATCGCCGACAAGGGCCGCACGATCCGGATGCCCGTGCATGTCGTCGAGAAGCTCAACAAGATTCATCGCAGCGAACGGAAGCTCCGCTCGGAGTTGGCCCGCGACCCGACGATCGCGGAGATCGCTCACGATCTCGACTTCACCGTCGACGAAGTCGAGCAGATCAAGCGCTCGGCACAGACCCCCGTTTCCCTGGAAAAACCCGTCGGCGACGATGACGAGTCGGAGTTCGGCCACTTCCTCACCGACGTGACTGCGCAGTTGCCCGACGAGGCCGCGGAAGTCACCATGCGGCGTGAGGCGCTTCGCTCGATCCTGGGATCACTCTCGCCGCGAGAGCGGGAGGTACTCGAGCTTCGTTACGGCCTCAACGGCCAGCAGCCCCAGACGCTCGATGAGGTCGGCCGCGCGTTCAATGTCACGCGCGAGCGAATCCGCCAGATCGAGCACCAGAGCCTGAAGAAGCTCCGCGCGCTTGCCGAGGCCGGCAACGTGCGGGATGTCGCGTAGCGCGGCGGGATCTCCGCGAGGCGAACGAGCGTATCGCGGAGATCCCGCCGCGCTCCGCGTATTCCTTCTGCGCGCTACGCGCGATCCTGGTGGGGAGGCGGGAAGGCGTGAGGGATCCGGCGATGGGAGAGCGTATCGCCCGTTCCCTTACGCATCTGCTTGCTGCTGGCTTCGTGTGGGGTTCCCCGTGATCCCTCCCTGCTGATCCTCCCGACACTCCTGTCCGTCCCTCCGCGTGGTGCCAGGCTTCAAGCCTGGCACCGGAGCGGCGACCGCTAACGCTCGGTGCCGCACTGTGCCCGTTCGGGCTCCTGGCTGAAGCCAGGAGCCAACGACTCGTCTGGCTCCCTCCGCGTGGTGCCAGGCTTCAGCCTGGCACCGGGACGGCAGCCGCTGCGGCGGGAGCATGACGCAGCCTGGATAAACTTGCCTTGCCGTGGAGATGCCGCCCCTTGCCGACCTGATCGCCGAGCTCTCCGAGCTCATTGCGATCCCCTCCGTGAGTGCCGACCCGGCGCATCAGGGCGATGTTGCAGCTGCCGCGGAATGGGTCGCCGAGCGCGTCCGGCGCGCCGGCGGCGTGGCGGAAGTGCTCTCGTGGGGCGAGCGGCCGCTCGTGATCGGGGAGATCCGCGCCTCGCGCGACGCCGACTCGGCCCCGACGATCCTCTGTTACGGCCACTTCGATGTGCAACCGCCCGACCCGCTCGAACTCTGGGAGTCCCCGCCGTTCGAGCTCGTCGACCGAGACGGTTGGCTCTACGCGCGTGGCACCGCGGACGACAAGGGTCAGCTCTACATGCTGTTGAAGGCCGCGGAGCTCCTCGCAGCCGCCGGTGAGCTCCCCGTCAACCTTCGCTTCGCCTGCGACGGGGAAGAGGAGATCGGCGGTCACTCGATCGTCGATTGGGTTGCAACCGACGAGCGCGGAGCGGACGCCGCGATCGTCTTCGACAGCGGCATGGTCGAACGCGACGTTCCCGCCTTCAACATCGCGGTGCGCGGCCTCTGTTACTTCCACGTTTCGGTGCGCACGGGAAGGCGGGATCTGCACTCGGGCATGTACGGGGGCGCGTCGTTGAATGCCATGCACGCTCTCATGCAGACGCTCGCGGCCGTCCTCCCACGTGACGGCCTCCTTCCTGCAGAGCTGCGAGTCGGCATCGTGCCGCCTTCCGAGGTGGAGCAGGCCGGATGGGCGATCCTACCTGCCGGACCCGCCGAGATCGCCGCGGCCGGGTCAATGCCCGCTGATGCCGCTGCGGGGGAAGAGTTCTACGTCAGGACATGGGCGGAGCCGTCGGTCGATGTGCACGGCATCCAGGGTGGGTCGCCGGTTCTGCAGAAGACGGTCATTGCCGTCGCGGCCGAAGCGAACGTCTCGATCCGACTCGTCGGCGACCAGGATCCGACCGTCATCGCGCCCGCGTTCGAGGCGCTGCTTCGCGACGCGGCTCCCGCGGGCACGGAGCTCGAGGTGACGCTTCTGTCGTCGGCGCCGCCGGGTCTCATTCCGTCCGACGCCGCTGCCGTCGTCCTCGGCCTCGACGCCTTCGAGGAGGTTCTCGGCGTGCGCCCCTTGCTGATCCGCTCCGGAGGTGCGATCCCCCTGGTCTCGGCGCTCGCGTCACGCGGCGTCGCGACTGTACTCACGGGCTTCTCTCTCAACGAGTCGAACATTCACTCACCGAACGAGCGGATCCCGACGGCGTACCTTCCACTCGGGATCGAAACCGCTGCCGCTCTCTACCGCCACCTCGCCGACGTTGGGTAGCGCTCCGTTCCGCTCGCCGCTTGCGGCCCGGCTGTCGGATGACGTCCTGCAGCGCTTCCTCCGCTACGTCCGCATCGACACGCAGGCGCAGGAAGCCTCGGCCACCTATCCGAGCACCGCGAAGCAACTCGACCTCTCCCGGCTCCTCGTCAGCGAGCTCACCGAGATCGGGCTCGCCGAGATCGAGTTGACCGAGCACGGCTACGTCTTCGCGACGCTGCCGGGAACCGACGGCGCCCCCGTGATCGGCCTGATCGCGCACGTCGACACGACGCCCGAGTCGCCCGGAACCGGTGTGATCCCGATCCTCCACGAGGACTACGCCGGTGGCGTGATCACGCTGCCCGGTGACCCGAGCCAGGTGATCGATCCCGCTGAGGAGCTCGCGCTCGCCGCTCGCGTCGGCCACGACATCATCACGAGCGACGGCACGACGCTGCTCGGGGCCGACGACAAGGCTGGTGTCGCCGAGATCATGGCGGCGGTCGCGCATCTCGTCGGCACTCCGGAGCCGAGGGCGACCGTTCGGGTCGCATTCACGGTCGACGAAGAGGTCGGGCGTGGAACGGATCACTTCGACCTCGAGAAGTTTGGTGCCGAAGCCGCGTACACCCTCGATGGTTCTGGGCTCGGCGAGCTCGAGATCGAAACGTTCTCAGCCTTCCAGGTCAAGGTCACGTTTCGGGGACGGGGCGCCCATCCGGGCTCGGCCAAGGGCAAGCTCGTGAATTCGGTCAAGCTCGCCGCGGAGTTTGTCGCATCGCTCCCGCAGGGTTCCCTCTCACCGGAGACGACCGACAATCGGGAGGGATTCATCCATCCCTCCCGGATCAGCGGCGGCGTGGAGGAGGCCACCGTGGCTCTGATCGTCAGAGATCACGACGATGCGCTCCTCGAGGAGCACACCGAGCTCGTGCGCCGGCTGGCAGCGGCTGTCGGCGATCGGGAGCCGCGCGCGCGTGTGATCGTGGACGTGCAGGAGACCTATCGCAACATGCGCTCGGTGATCGACGGACACCCGCGGGTCATCGCGGCGGCGGAGGAGGCAATCCGACGAGCGGGTGTCGAGCCGGTGCGCTCACTCATCCGCGGTGGCACCGATGGAGCCCGGCTCTCGGCCATGGGCCTGCCGACACCGAACATCTTCACGGGCGGCCAGAACTACCACTCGACGCGCGAGTGGGCGAGCGTCCAGGACATGGCTACCGCAGCCGCCACGGTCGTCGAGCTCGTCCGGGTGTGGGGCGAAGGGGAGACCCGGACGGCTCGCTGAAAGGTTCTGCCGCTGGTCGTGACCGCACGCCGACCTCCCGTGCAAGTCATGGCCGCGGGCGGCCACCTTCAGGATCGCGCGAAGCGCGCAGAAGACATCGGGTGGGGAGGGTCGCGGTACGCTCCATCACTGGGACCCTCCCCACCAGGATCGCGCGAAGCGCGCAGAGGGAAAGACGGGCGTAGGGCGGGCGCGAATCCGCGATACGCTTTTCCTTCGCGGATTCGCGCCCGCCCTTACGTCCCGTGCACGCCGCAGCCGAGCCAGTCGTGCCCGAAGTGGCGCATCTCGGCGATCAGCGGCAGGAGGGCGGTGCCCTTCTCGGTCAGCTCGTACTCCACGCGGGGTGGTGACTCGGCAAAGCTGTGACGGACGACGATGCCTTCGGCCTCGAGCCAGCGCAACCGCTCGGCGAGCGTGCGAGGGCTGATGCCAGCGCACGAGTGCTCGATCTGGGTGAAGCGCCTCGCGCCCTCGGACAGCTCGTGGACGATGAGGACCGTCCACTTGGCCCCGATGATCTCGGCTGTGGCAGCGACCGAGCACGTCTCGGACTGGTGAACCTGGAGCATCGTACGTGTAGCCACGGTACGAATCATACCGGCTGAATCGGTCAATCCCAGGGCGGCGGATTATGAGCCCAGCGTCCACCCACCATCGTCGCGACGACCTCGACGGATTCGAGCTCGTCGGAGGGGCAGACAAACGGATCGCGTGAGAGGACGACGAGATCGGCCAGGAAGCCGGGGAGGAGCTTGCCGCGGCGACGTTCGTCGCCCGTGAGCCAGGCGGGGGTGACGGTCGAGGCGATGATCGCCTGCTCGACGGTGAGTGCCTCTTCTGGATGCCAGCCGGGGCGATCGTCGATCGTACGGAGGACGCCGGCGCGGATCCCTGCGAGGGGGTCGAGCTCCTCGACGGGTGCGTCAGAGCCGTTGGCGACGATGGCGCCCGACTCCCAGAGGCTGCGGAACGCGTACGCACATTCGGCCCGGTCGCCCCAGTAGCGGTCGGCGAGGTCGCGGTCGGAAGCGGCGTGGGAGAGTTGGACGGAACATGCGACCCCGAGCTCGGCGAAACGCGGAAGATCGGCCGGGTCGAGGCACTGCGCGTGTTCGATTCGATGGCGGAGCCCGCGCGGCTCCCACGCATCGCGTGTCGCCTCGAACGCGTCGAGCGCGTTCCGGTTCGCCCTGTCGCCGATCGCGTGTACGGCGACGGGCCAACCGGCCGCGGCTCCCCGGAGAATGATCTCCTCGAGCTCCTCCCGGCTCGTGATCTCGACCCCGGATCCGTCGAGCATGAGCGCGGTCTGGGAACCGAGTGTCCCGTCCATGAACGTCTTCAGATAGCCAAGTCGGAGGAAATCGTCGCCGATCCGTGCGGGGAGTGGTAGCGCCGCAACCGCGTCGAGACGATCGGCAGGGATCGACTGCCACACGCGAAGCGAGAGCCCTGCGCGCTCGTGAATCCGACCGAAGATCGACGCGGCTCCGAGCCAGCCGTCCTTGTCGTGAATGGCGCCGACCCCGCGGGCATTCGCGACGCGGATCCCCTCGCGCGTCGCCTCGACCCACTCGTCCTCCGTGACCTCGACGAACCGCTCGCGGAAACGCCATGCCGATTCTTCGCGCAGGACGCCGGTTGGCTGTCCCTCGGAATCCCGCTCGACGACCCCCCCGTGCACGTCCAGATCGCCGTTCGCGACCGCGAGTCCTGCACTGTTGAGCCAGAGCGAGTGATAGTCCTTCGACCACAGGGCGGTGGGCGTGGCACCTGTCACCGCGTCGAGTGCGGTCGCGGTAGGACGATCGGGCCACGCCGCGTCACGCCACCCCGTCCCACGGATCCAGAGACCGCGGCGGGGATGTGCCTCGACGAGGGCGAGTGCCGCCGCGACCGACGTTGCCCGCTCCAGTCGTACGTCGTGACGCGCAAGCGCCCAGGTCGGGAAGTGGACGTGAGAGTCCGTGAACGCAGGGAGCACGCAGCGGCCGGCGAGATCGACGCGCTCGGGCGTCGGGAGCATCCACTCGTGCGTACCGACACCTCCGGCAATGATCGGGCCGGCGATCGCGAGTGCCCCGGCGGTCGGAAGCGACGGGTCGAGAGTGCGGATGACGCCGTTGTCGAGGATCATGGCGGCAGCTTACTGCCGTGCGAACCTCTCGATCCCGCCGGGAGTGACCGTCGTCATGCCGTCGTTTCCGACGATCGTACCGCTGCCCGAGATGAAGTACATCAGCTCGGAGATGCCGTTCTTGACGGTCGTGAACGACCCGGGTGTGATCTCCCGACGAGTCAGGGGCGCAGCGACGCGGTGTCGACGACCTCAAAGGCGGAGCCGGGAACGCGGCCGAGCGAGTGGAGATCGTCGTTCGACCAGCGCGGGTCGGGCGAGCCCGAGACGTACCAGTCGGAGCCGTTATCGGCGACGATCATCCCGTACTCCTTCAGCGCCTGAAGGACGACACGTGACTGCCGGGGGAAACCCGAGATGTCGAAGTCGCGCTTGAGGCGCACGCGGGCGCCCATCGCCGGCAGCGCAGGGTCCGTGAGTGAGCTCGCGAAGTGCCGTGCCGGCCACTCGTACGCACGTCGAGTCCTCGAGACCGTGAAGCGCAGCGCGTGGTCGATGCGTCCTCGGGCCACCTCGTCGTATCGAGCGAGGCCGGGCAGGATCGGCAGTCCGGCCGCGTCGGCAGATGTCCACCCGGCGGGGCGGAGCCTGTTCGAGCGCAGGTTCCAGATCGCTCCCGAGCCGGCCGTCCAGCGCGTGCCCACGCGGCGGAGGTTGTAGAGCTCGTACAGCCGACACGCGTCGCGGTCGACGATCAGGGCGTGTCGATCGCCGTCGGAGGAAGCTCCGCCTTCGATGCGCACGCCGGGCGGAATCGGGTACGGACCCCGGTCGGACTCGTCGGCGTACTCGAACCTCACCGTGCTCTTGCGTTGCGCCTTGCCGACGACCGAAACGGGGATGCCGATCGGGCCACCGTTCCAGAGACCCGCGCCGAAGTCGGGATGCAGTGTCTTCGTCGCGCCGATCGCCGCCACCGTCGCACCCGATCCCGTCGCGACGGGAAGGGTGTCGACGCGGCGGTTCCACGCGTTGTCTGCGGGGAAGAGGGGACACGCCTTTGCGGGAGGGAGCGGCGACCCCCAGGCGGCAGTGGCAGCGATCGTTGCAACGACGGCTGCGCCCACGGCGATGATCCTCACCGTGAAGGTCTCGGCATCGGGCGACGGGTGCTCATCCCTCGATAAGTGGTTCCGGGTGGGACGGAGGGGGCGTCGTCGCGGGGTAGCGATTCCGCACCTCGTCGACGAACGCAGCGAGACGATCTGCGATCGCGGAGTCGTGGATCTCGAGCACGTTCTCCGCGTTTCGCTCGCCCGAGCGGGAGAAGTTGAACGACCCGACAAAGGCGACATCGTCAGCGACGACGACCTTCGCGTGCATGAAGTCGTGCAGTGACTCCGGGGTCCAGCGCGTTGACGGTTTGCCCGAGAACGGTGCCCCCGTGAGAATCGTGCGCAGAAGCGGGATCTTCCACGCACTGACACCGTTCGTCGCCCACTGGTGGAAGACCTCGTCGACCTGGGTTTCGTCGATCACCCCGGCGACGTCACAGCGGCGCTCGTTCACGACCTCGACGAGTGTGCCGAGGATCGGGCCTGATGTGAGCACCGGCGAGGCGATCCTGATCCGGCTCCTCGCCCGGCCGAGGAACTTCGCGACGCGATGGGAGAGGGCCTCGCCGTACTCCGGCGTGAACCAGGCCCGCAGTTCGATGCTCCCGTCGATAGTCACCGGGCGCGGCTCGACGTCGCCCGTGTGCTCGACCTTGCCCGAGTTCCAGAGCTCGTCGAGATTGAGCGAGAACGCCCGGGCGAGCGCAGGCGCGCCGAGCACGCGGACGATCACGTTCTCCTGTCGGCTCCAGGAGTCGTCGGTCCAGTTGGTCGACCCCGACCAGACATCGGTGCCGTCGCGCACGACGTACTTGTGGTGCATCAGGTCGGGAATGCCGGCGATCCCCCTCGTGGGCACGGGGAGCGCCTCGATTGCTGCAGGGGTCATCTCGGGTGGCGGCGGCACCGGGATCGGGCCGGGGTGGTCGACGTTGTAGACGAGGCGAATCCTGACCCCGCGCTGCTGCGCGGCAAGGAGCGTCGCGAGCACGAGCGCGCCGGCATCGGTCTCGAAGCGCACGTCGTACAACGCGAGGTCGAGGCTCTCGTGTGCCGCTCCGACGAAGGCGGCTACCTCACGGGCGATCTCGGTTGGGGTCTGCCCGCCGTCCATGAGCGTCCGGAGCTCGATCGGCATCGATCAGACCAGCTTCTTCGCGCGATACGCCACCTTGCGCGCGCGCTTCGCAGCCTGGTACTCGGCGAGCGCCTCCGGTGAGTCGACGTCGCCGAGGCTCTCGTGCGTAGGGGCGAAGGCCTCCCACCCGATTGGCTGCACACCGAGGCGCTTCGCGAGCACGCCCATCATCGTCCGAGCCTTCATCTCACCGATACCGGGGAGCTCGAGCAGCCGACGCTCGAGCTCGGCGCCGTCCCTCGCTCCCCTCCAGACCGCTGCGGGATCACCGCCGTACTCGCTGACGAGGAACGCACAGTGCTCCTGGACGCGACGCGCCATGTTGGCGGGGAAGCGATGGAGCGCGGGCTTCTCACGGAACACGTCCACGAGGGCGCCTGGATCCATGGCCGCAATCGCCGTAGCGTCGAGCGCGCCACCGAGGCGCTTCGACAGCTCGAGGGGCGACGAAAACGCCTTCTGCACCGTTATCTGCTGATCGAGCACGAAGCCGATCAGGAGTGCGAGCGGGCTCGCGCCGAGGTACGCATCGGCCTCCGGGTCACCGGTGAAGTGGATCGCTGCAGGCGCCGCCATCTGTCGATCCTACCCCGTGGAGCCCGGCGTGCTACTGGCCGGATACCCTTGGCGGATGGATCCGCTCGCCGCCTTCACGCCCACGACGAGGGCCTGGTTCGAACGCGTCTTTGCCGGGCCGACGCCCGCCCAGCGGGCAGCGTGGCCGGTGATCGCGACCGGTGCGAACGTCCTCGTCCAGGCCCCGACCGGCTCCGGCAAGACCCTCGCCGCGTTTCTCACCGGCATCGACCGGCTCAACGCGGGCCCTGGCGAGGGGCTGCGCCTGCTCTACATCTCCCCTCAGAAGGCGCTCAACTACGACGTCGAGCGCAACCTGCGCGCACCTCTCGTCGGCCTCGGGTCGAGGCTCACCGTGGGCGTTCGCACGGGTGACACGGATCAGCGCGAGCGACGCCAGATGGCACGCAACCCGCCCGACATACTCATCACGACTCCGGAATCGCTGTTCCTCCTCCTCACGTCGCAGGCACGCGAGATGCTGCGGGGAGTCGAGACGGTGATCATCGACGAGGTGCACGCCGTCGCCGGCACGAAGCGCGGCGCACATCTCGCTCTCTCGCTCGAACGGCTCGAGCAGGTGACGACGCGGCCGTTCCAGCGCATCGGCCTCTCCGCGACGCAGCGACCGCTCGAGGAGATCGGACGCTTCGTCGGCGGCGGTAGGCCGATCGAGCTCGTCGATGCAGGCTCACGGAAGGAGCTCGATCTCGAGGTCGTCGTGGCGCTCGAGGACATGCGCGAGCCTGGCTCGAATCCGACCCTCAGCCAGCATGTCGTCGAGGACGACGTCGCGATGGCGGCGGGCTACGAGGCAACGGCGCGGTCGATCTGGCCCTCGATCTATCCCGCGCTGCTCGACCTCGTGCAGCAGCACCGCTCGACGATCGTGTTCGTCAACAACCGGCGCCTCGCCGAGCGGCTCGCGGTGCGGCTCAACGAGCTCGCCGACGCGAACATCGCGCGTGCCCACCACGGGTCGCTCGCGCGGGAGCAGCGGGTCGAGATCGAGGAGCTACTGAAGGCAGGTCAGATTCCCTGCCTCGTCGCGACCTCCTCGCTCGAGCTCGGAATCGACATGGGTGCGGTCGACCTCGTGATCCAGGTGGAGAGCCCGAAGTCGGTCGCGCGCGGACTGCAGCGGGTGGGTCGCGCAGGGCACGACGTCGGCGCCGTCTCGAAGGGCCGGATCTTTCCGAAGTTCCGCGGTGACCTGCTCGAGTGCGCAGTCGTCGCGAAGGCGATGCGCGAGGGACTGATCGAGGAGACGCACATCCCGCGGAATCCCCTCGATGTGCTCGCCCAGCAGATCGTCGCGATCTGCGCCGACGACGAGATCTCAGTCGATGACCTGCACCAGCTCGTTCGCGGCGCGTACCCGTTTGCCGATCTCGCCCGGGCGCAGCTCGAGAACGTGCTCGACATGCTTGCGGGACGCTACCCGTCGGACGAGTTCGCCGAGCTCCGGCCACGGATCGTCTGGGATCGTACTGCGGGCGTCGTCAAGGGGCGGGAGGGCGCTCGACGCCTCGCGGTCACGAACGCCGGCACGATTCCCGACCGCGGCCTCTTCGGCGTCTTCCAGATCGAGGGCGGCGGCCGCGTCGGCGAGCTCGACGAGGAGATGGTCTACGAGGCGCGGCAGGGCCAGACGTTCATGCTCGGCGCCTCCACGTGGCGCATCGAGGAGATCACCCGGGATCGTGTACTCGTCTCTCCTGCACCGGGGGCGCCGGGTGCAGTTCCGTTCTGGAAGGGCGAGGGGGTGGGGAGGCCGTTCGAGCTCGGGGAGAAGATCGGCCGTGCCTCACGCGAGATCGTTGCCCTGAGCGACGCAAAGGCGCTCGCGAGCCTCGGCAGCGACTACCACCTCGACCCGCTCGCCGCGAGGAACTTGCTCGCATACCTTCGCGATCAGGCGGCGGCGAACGGCGGTGTCGTTCCCTCTGATCGAACGATTGTGATCGAGCGCTTTCGGGACGAGATCGGCGACTGGCGTCTTTGCATCCTGACCCCGTTCGGTGCTCGCGTGCATGCGCCTTGGGCAATGGCGCTCGGCGCGCGCCTGCGCGACTCGCTCGGGCTCGAGGCGCAGTCGATCTGGTCGGACGATGGCATCGCCTTCCATCTTCCCGAGGCCGATCTTCCCCCATCGGTCGCGGATCTGCTCCTGACGCCCGAGGAGATCGAGGATCTCGTGGTCCAGGAGCTCGGGCAAACCGCGCTGTTCGGCGCCCGCTTCCGCGAGAACGCCGGGCGTGCGCTCCTCATCCCGAGACGCCGCCCCGGCCAGCGAACGCCGCTCTGGCAGCAGCGTCTCAAGGCCCAGAGTCTGCTCCAGGTGGCGCGGAACTACGGCTCCTTCCCGATCGTCCTCGAGACGTATCGGGAGTGCCTGCAGGACGTGTTCGATCTGCCGGCGTTGAAGGGGATCTTGCGAGGGCTCCAGACCCGTGAGCTTGACCTCGTCGAGGTCGAGACGGCCTCTGCGTCGCCGTTTGCCTCATCGCTCCTCTTTGCCTACGTCGCGACGTACATGTACGAGGACGACACGCCTGCGGCCGAGCGACGCGCGCAGGCGCTGTCACTCGACCGCGATCTGCTCCGCGAGCTGCTCGGCCAGGAGGAGCTGCGCGACCTGCTCGATCCGGCGGCGCTTGCGGACGTCGAGGCGCAGCTGGCCGGCGATCCCCGGTCGCCCGACGAGCTGCACGATCTCCTGCGGCGGCGCGGCGATCTCCGCGACGACGAGGTCGACGCTGCCCACGCGGCCGTTCTCGAAGCCGAGCGTCGGGTGCTGCGGGTTCGAATCGCGGGGGAGGAGCGGCTGATCGCGATCGAGGATGCTGGCCTGTTTCGCGACGCGCTCGGCGTGATGCCACCGGGTGGCCTGCCCGAGGCGTTCCTCGACACCGTGCCAGACGCGATCGGCGTGCTGTTCGGACGCTTCGCGAGGGCGCGCGGTCCCTTCACGACCGCCGAGCCGGCCGATCGCTACGGGCTCGGACTCGACGTCGCCGAAAGCTGCCTTACGTCGCTCGAGCGTGCCGACAGGCTCGTTCGTGGCGAGCTTCGCCCCGGTGGCACCGAGCGCGAGTGGTGTGATCCTGATGTCCTCCGACGGCTGCGACGTGCTTCGCTCGCCGCGTTGCGGAAGGAGGTGGAGCCGGCGGAACAGGCCGCGTTCGGGCGCTTCCTTCCCGCCTGGCACGGGATCGACCGCCGTGCGAGCCTGCGCGAGGCACTCGTCCCGCTCCAGGGGCTGCCCCTGCCTGTAACGCTCTGGGAGAGTGAGGTTCTGCGCCGCCGCGTCCCCGACTATCACCCCGCGTTGCTCGACGCGCTCTGTGCCACGGGCGAGGTCGTCTGGGTCGGAGCCGGGCTCGACCGGGTCGCCCTCTACTTCAGGGCCGATTCCTCGTTGCTCGGCGCGCCGGTCGCCGCCCCGCCGCCGGAGAGTGAGGCGGCGCGCATGCTGCGTGAGGCGCTCGAGCGCTCCGCCCTGTTCTGGCCTGACCTCCTCGAGAGCACGGGGCTCGACCCCGAGGTGGCCTTGCCGGCACTCTGGGAGCTCGTCTGGGCCGGAGAGGTGACGAACGACGCGTGGACGCCGCTCCGGGCGGCGCGACGGTACGGCACACCGGTGGTCGACCGCCGGCCTCGCCGTTTCGCGCGCACGCGCGCTGCAGGAACCACGTCGACGCAGGGGCGCTGGTCGCTGACATCGCGGCTCTTCCCGACCACCGTCGATCGACGCGCGCTCGCGGAGTTGCTGCTCGAGCGACAGGGCATCATCGTGCGTGACGGCGTCCGTGCCGAGGGGCACGCTGGAGGATATGGCGCCGTTTACGGGGAGCTTCGTGCCCTCGAGACGATTGGCGCCTGCCGCCGGGGGTACTTCGTGGAGGGGCTCGGCGGAGCTCAGTTCGCGCTCGCCGGGGCTGTCGAGCGGCTGCGGGAGCTCCGTTCCGGGGTGGATGAGGAGGCGCTCGTGCTCGCCGCAGCCGATCCGGCCCAGCCCTACGGTGCCGCCCTGCCCTGGCCACGGCGTGCCGGTGCTCGGGCCGCCCGGGTCGCCGGGGCACATGTCGTTCTGCTCGGCGGGTCGGCAGCGCTGTTCGTCGAGCGAGGTGGTCGCACGCTCGTGCCGCTCCGCGAGCCCGAGGAGGAGTGGTTGCGGCCGGCTCTCGTGGCGCTCGCCGGCTGGGTGCGTGACGGCCACGCGAAGCGCCTCGCGGTCGAGCGCTTCGACGGTCGCCCGGTTGCGGAGACCGAAGCAATGGCGCTGCTCGTCGAGGCGGGCTTTCTCGCCGGTCCGCGGCGGGCTGTGCTCCGGCCGTGACGGCTAGTGCGGCGTCTCACAACGTTTGCCACGAAACAGCATCGCTGCGAGACACCCCACTAGATCGAGACGAGCAAGCCGAGGACGACGCCGAAGAGGAGATGGCGGAACGTCGCCTGCGCGAACGCCCGGCCGGATCGCGACATCGGCGGGAGCTCCGGCGCTCCGCGAGCGGGGTGGAATCGATCCGTGAGTAGCGTCAGCGGATAGGTGACGAGGTGCTCGACCATCGCGAACGCGATTGCGAACCAGAAGGCGTTCGTTCCGATCCACTCAAAAAGCGCCCAGAAGACCAGTCCGGCGACAGCGCCGTTGACGATGTGCATCGTCCAGCCGGCAGCGCGCCAGTGAGGCCCTCGCGTTGCGAACTTCCCGAGGATCGCGATGTCCGAATAGGGGAATCGGAACCACTTCTGGTCGAGCGGCTCGACGAGGCCCCACGCCGCGGCCGCAAGCGCGCCGGCGAGGCCCGCCTGCACCCAGGCGTTCACGCTCGTGCCAGGCGACGGAGCCGTGTCACAGCATCACTGAGATTGCCGTTGACGTAGGTCGCACCCAGCTCCCGCGCGAGTTCGGGACTGGATCCAGCTCCTCCGATCACGATCGGGACGATCGATTCAGCCGTCGGGGTGCCGAGTGATGCCTGCAACGCGTTGACGGACTCCTCCCGGGCCGCGCTGAAGCAGAGCATCGTGGCGCCGATTCGTTCGGCGAACGCGATCGCGGTGTCGACCGGCGTATCTGCTCCAAGGTACTCGACGCGCCAACCGTCAGCTCGGAGGGCGACAGCAAGCATGAGCAACCCGAGGTCATGGAACTCGCCAGGCCCGCACGCGAGGACTGCGACTCCGTGGACGTCTGCGCGCCCATCGGCAACGAGCTTCGTCAGGTGCGCGCGCACCTTCGCGCTGATCGCATGCTCCTGCGCGATTGATAGCTCCCCTCGATGCCACGCCTCCCCGGTCCATTCGAGAGCCGGTCCGATCACGTCAGCCAGCGCCTGTTCGAGGGGCAAGACAGCAAACGTCTGGTCGAGCGTCGTCGACGCGGCGACCATTTCGGTATCCCGGATCGCTGCGATCAGCGCTTCGCGTAGCTCGGCCGGATCGTCGAGTGCCGATCCCTCCGCATCGAGCATCCGCGCAGCTTCACTGATGCGCCACCCCTCCGCGATGCGATCGCGGAGCCACTCGACCCTCTGCACATCCGCTTCGTCGTAGCGCCGTTGGCCGCCTCCCGTCCGGGTCGGGCGAAGAACGCCGTAGCGGCTCTCCCACTTCCGGAGCGTGTCGGGAGCGACGCCTGTTCGACGGGAGATTGCGGCGATGTTGAGGAGGAGCTCGGTCATTGGACTATTCCTGGACGAATGGTAGACGATCACGACTACGCTGGGTAGCCATGCCCGAGGGTGACTCTCTCCACCGGATCGCGGCCCGGTTACAGCCGCTCGTCGGTCGTGCGATCAGCGCGTCGTCGCCGAATCCGCGCGGGCAGGTGACGGGGGTGGCACGCGCGGTCGACGGCCGGAGGCTCGAGTCCGTCGAGGCAGTCGGTAAGCACCTGCTGCTCCGGTTCGAGGGGTCTGTCACGGTCCGCAGTCACCTCAGGATGTCCGGGAGGTGGACAATCGGCCCAGCCGATGCGGCACGGAACGGCACGCCCTGGCTCGTGCTCCGCGCCGGTGCGATCGAGGCGGCGCAATGGAACGGACCTGTGCTTGCGCTCGAGAAGCGGTCCATGCTGCGCCTCGGACCCGACCTTCTCGCTGACACGACGGATCCAGTGGCGCTCGTCGGTCGGTTACGTCGCGGTGGTGCCGGTCGGTGTCTCGGCGAGGTGCTCCAGGATCAACGCCTCGTTGCGGGAGTCGGAAACATGTGGATGTCAGAGGCGGTCTGGGAGGCCGGCCTCTCGCCCTGGCTCCCGCTCGCATCCGCCGACGACGCGGAGCTGCTTGCCGTTCTGACCTGGGCGCGGGACGCGATGAGGAAAGCGGTGGTCGGCTCGAGGCCACAACGCTCGATCTACCGTCGTGCGGGACGGCCGTGCCTGCGCTGCGGCGAGATCGTCCGTTCCCGCGGCCAGGGTGACGACAACCGCACCGCGTACTGGTGCCCGGGGTGCCAGCGCGGGCTGTCGCCGCCTGCGTCATAACAGGAGTTCACCCTCCGAGGGCGTAGACCGCTGCATGGCTCCCCGAGCTCCACAGCTGTACTCGTCCCTTCGTGGCTTCGTTCTCGGAGCGTTCGCCTACCTGCTTCGGGAGCTCGACGACGGGGCGAACCTCCCCGTCGCCTTCGTCGAGCACGAGCACGGTGCCGGCCCCGCGCTCTACGAGTACCGCCCGCTCGTGCGCTCGTTCGTCGAGGAGCGAGTGCCAGAGCTCCGCGACCGCGATGACGCGGTCATTGCGCTCGAGGAGCTGCAGCGCGAGCCCGCGGCTGCGATCTTTGCCCGCGCCCACGTTGGCAGGAAACCCTCCGAGGACGAAGCGCTCTTCCGCACGATTCTCGTCGGGCTGCTCGTATCGACGGCCGAGGCGTGCGGTGGATTCGACTGGGACGACGACGCCTTCGATCGTGCGTACGCCGAGCTCGAGCGTTCCCTGTATGGCGAGCGGCGCACCTACGCTGCGATCGCGCCTCTCGTTGGACTGTCGATGTCGGCGCAGTTCGAGCTTGCGCCGGGATTGCGGGCGCGGCCGGTCGCAGACGGCGAGCTCGCGCGCCACTGGCCGGAGGCAGCCTCGATGATGCCGAAGGACTTCGGCCGGGAGACGGATCGCTTCTGCGTGCTCGAGCTCCGGGCAGCTCTCGGCGCCGACGAGGATCCGCCGGACGCGCCGGCCGAGATCGCCGATGCTGTGAGCGCGATCCGACTCGCGACGGCCGCGCCGCTCTCGGCAGGACCGGTGCTCTTCGAGACACTCGATGGGCGCCCGTTCGGGATCAGGCCCGTTCTACCGATCGCCGCGACCCAGCCGCCAGGCGAAGCGACACGCCTCGACTCGTTCCGGGGGGCGCTCGCCGGCGAGCTCCTCCTACGGCTCACGCTGGCCGACGCCGACATCGCACTTGCAGAGGCTCTCGATCGCTGGGAGCTCTCGCTCTTCCAGCAGGAGCCGTTCCGATCCGAGCAGCTGCGCGCGACGTTCGCAGCTGCGCTCGGTGACACGTGGCCGCTGCGGGCAGCCGTCCTGCTCGAATCGGACCCGACCGAGCGCTCGCTCATGCACGCCGATCTCACCAATCTCGCCGGCGGAAACGACTGCACGCACGCCGTGGCCGATGCTGCACGATGTGTGCTCGTGGCGACGCTGCAGCACGGTGATCGTCGCGCCCTCCTGCGTGAGCTCGACGAAGCGTTGCTCGGTGTGCGTGACCGTCACGGGCTACGCCTCGCCGTCTGATCACCTCGAACCTCTAGGCTGAGGTCATCGCAGCCGAACGCCTCGTTCTCCTCACCGGTGCTACCGGCTATGTCGGTGGCCGCCTGCTGCACGCGCTCGAAGCGCGTGGTGAGCGCGTTCGCTGCGTCTCCCGACGACCCGAGTACCTGCAATCGAGCGTTGCACCGACGACTCAGGTCGTCAAGGGGGACGTCCTGCAGCCGGAGACGATCGCATCGGCTCTCGAAGGCGTCGACACCGTCTACTACCTCGTCCACTCGATGAGCTCGAGCCGTCCGTTCGACGAGGAGGATCGAGTGGCCGCCCGATCGTTCGGTTCGGCGGCGCTGGCCGCCGGCGTGCGAAAGGTCATCTACCTCGGTGGCCTTGGTCACGGGGATCTCTCTCCGCACCTCGCGTCACGCCAGGAGGTCGGAGAGATCCTGCGCGCATCGGGTGTGCCGACGATCGAGTTTCGCGCGTCGATCGTTATCGGGTCGGGAAGTGCGTCGTTCGAGATGATCCGGGCACTCGTCGAGAAGCTGCCCGTGATGGTGACTCCGCGGTGGGTTCGCGTGCGCGCTCAGCCGATTGCAATCGAGGATGTCCTCGCCTACCTTCTCGAGGCGCTCGACCACGAGCCGGTAGGGGGCGAGGTCTACGAGATCGGTGGGGCCGATCGCGTCACGTACCTCGAGCTGATGCAGGACTACGCATCCCAGCGAGGGCTACGCCGCACGATGATTCCCGTCCCGGTGCTGACGCCGAGACTCTCGAGCCTCTGGCTCTGGCTCGTCACGCCGGTGTACGCCGGCGTCGGTCGCAAGCTCGTCGACTCCCTCCGCAACGAGACCATCGTCGAGGATCCTCGCGCACTCGAGTCGTTCGCCGTGGTTCCACGCAATGTGCACGACGCGATTGCGCGTGCTCTCGTCTTCGAGGATCAGGCGATCGCCGAGACGCGCTGGTCGGACGAGGCGTTCGCGGAGACGACGCCGTATGGAGGTGTGCGTCGAGGTTCGCGTCTCGTCGATTCACGATCGATCGTCGTCACGGCGTCGAACGCTGCGGCCTTCCTCCCGATCCAGTCGATCGGGGGAGAGACGGGCTGGTACAAGGGTGCCCTCCTCTGGCGGCTGCGTGGACTGCTCGATGTCCTTGTCGGAGGGCCGGGACTGCGCCGAGGGCGCCGCGACCCGGTCGGCCTTCGCGTCGGCGATACCGTTGACTTCTGGCGCGTCGATGCGATCGAGCCGGACAGGCTCCTTCGCCTCAGCGCGGAGATGAAGGTGCCCGGTCGAGCCTGGTTGCAATTCGAGGTATCCCCGACCGAGACTGGCTCCGGATCGATAATCTCCCAGACGGCAATCTTCGACCCTGCCGGGCTCTTCGGCCTCGTCTACTGGTACTCGCTCTGGCCGTTCCACGGGTACATCTTCGGAGGAATGCTGAAGAATCTCGCCGCCGCGGCGAACGCTGCACAGAACTGACACACAGGCGGAACAGACACGTCACACGATCCTCCGTAGCCTTGCTCGTCATGGATGAGGCACGGAGGGTGATCGAACGGCTGGAGCGAATCGAGGCGCTCGACTCCTCGACGGCGAGTCCGGCGCAGCTGCTCGAGGAGGTTCGTGGCCTGCTTCGCGACGCCGAGGCGTGGGTGCGCGTCGAAGGAGGTGATGCAGCCGACGATGCCGTGACCCGACTCCGCGAAGCGCTCTCGCGGGATGCAGTGTCGGCGTAGACTCCAGACCGTGATCACCGACTGGCACGACATCGAAGGAAGCCACAGAGAACGCGGCCACATCGCGGCCACCTGGCAGGACCTGACGGGGGCCAACTCTGTCACGGCCGGTGTACGGCGAATCGCTGTCGATCCCGGCAAGTGGGCAACACCCCTTCATCTCGAGGGCTCCGAGGAGGAGATCTTCTACGTCCTCGAGGGGAGCGGGATCTCTCTCCAGTGGGACGGGGAGAAGGAGGAGGCGTTCGCGATCGGGCAGGGCGACTGCCTCGCCCATCTCGCATGTGAGTGTGCGCACACGATCTGCGCCGGAGATGACGGCCTCGTCGTGCTCGCGTTCGGGCAGCGCCACTATCCCTCGAACACGCTCTTGCCGCGCGCCGGGGTCTCGTGGCTCGGGCCGACGTGGGTTCTCCAGGGAGCGCCCGAGGATCATCCCTGGGCGCGTGAGGCTGCTGTCGGACCTCCCACCTTCGAGGTGCTCTCGGAGCGCCCGCCGCGCATCGTCAATGTGGACGACGTCCCTGCGCGGCAGCGGGGGACGGGTGGCGGGACGGTGGCGAGCATGGTGCGCGGGCTCGGGGACGCAGCCGGGTCCGAGCGCGTCGGCCTTTCCCACTATGTCGTGCAAGCGGGGATGCTGATGAACCCGCCCCACGTGCACTCGGCGGAGGAGGAGATCTTCGTCGTTCTCGACGGGAGCGGAACTGTGATGCTCTACCCGAGTCCGCGCGATGACAGCGAGGTGGAGGAGTTCCCGGTGGGGGCAGGCTCTACGATCGCCCGCCCGGCGGGTTCGCAGCGCGCGCACGCGATTCGAGCAGGTGCCGACGGCATGACCCTGCTCTCCTTCGGAACCACTGACCGAAACGACATCTGTTATTACCCGAGATCGGGGAAGATCAGCTTTCGCGGCGTCGGCGTGATCGGAAGGATCGAGCAGGTCGACTACTGGGACGCCGAGGATTGATTGAAGGAGAGCGGGGGACCGCGGTGAACGAGGCGCAATGGGATTCGTCCGTCTGCTTCCACGCTCGTCCTCACGTGCTCAGAACACGGTTGTTGAAGAGGAGCCTGATGTCGCGATGAGCGACCTCGAATCTGAAGCCGGAGACGAGGCTCATACCTTCGAAGACGAGCTCGTCGTTCTCGAGACGCCGGTGGGTCTTGACGCGCCGCCCGTTGTCGAGGTCCCGACCGCTCCCGCGGCTGCGCCTGCACCGGTGTTCGTGCCGCAGGCGCCGATGCCCGGCGCGACCGGCACAAGGGTGATCGCTCTCGCGAACCAGAAGGGCGGCGTCGCCAAGACGACGACGACGCTCAACCTTGGAGTTGCCTTCAAGGAGATGGGCTATCGCGTTCTCCTGATTGATCTCGATCCGCAGGGCAACCTGACGATGAGTCAGGGTCTCAACCCGGACACGATCGAGACCTCCATGTTCGACGTGCTTGTCCGCAAGATCCCGATCTCCGACGTGATCGAGCGTCGCGAGGTCGACCTCGCGGTGGCATCGATCGATCTCGCAGGAGCGGAACTCGCCCTCGCGGCCCTGATCGGCCGCGAGCGATCGCTCGAGAAGGCGCTCCTCGAGGTGCGTGACCGCTACGACTTCATCCTGATCGACACACCACCGTCCCTGGGCCTGCTGACGATCAACGCGTTCGTCGCTGCAACCGGCGTGATCGTGCCCGTGCAATGCGAGTATCTCGCCCTGCGGGGCCTCGTCCAGCTCGAGAACACGCTTGCCATGGTGCGCGAGAATCTCAACCCGCGCGTCGGCGTCGAGGGGATCGTCCCGACGATGTACGACGGCCGCACACTGCACGCGCGCGAAGCGGTGGAGATCCTCGAGGAGAACTTCGGTGATCTCGTCTTCAAGACCCGGATCAGGAAGACGATTCGGTACGCGGAAGCGCCAGTCAAGGGCAGCTCCGTGCTCGGCTACGACCCCACCGGTGCCGCCGCCGAGGCGTACCGCGAGCTTGCGAAGGAGGTACTCCATGGCGCGGAAGCGCGCGAGCATGCGTGAGGGGCCGCTCGCCGAGTTGTTCCGCGCGACCGAGGCCGCGCAGCGCCAGGAGGGCGACGACACTCCCGTCGAGGAGCCGCTGCCGCCTGCCGCGGAGGCCGACGACCAGAAGACCCTGATTCTGCCGCAGTCCCCGGCCGAGCCGTCGGTCGAGACGACTCACCGGAGTCGTGAGGACGCCGCGCTCGAGGAAACGGTCGAGCACGTTCACGATTTCGTCGCCGAGGCAGCCCCGGCCGACGAGTCTCCGACCGACGTCGCCGACGCACCCGAAGCCGTCGCTGCACCGGTCGAGTCGACTCCCGTACCCGCTGTTGCAAAGGTCGCGCCGGCTCCTCCGGCAGCGAAGCCCGAGCCGCCCTACGAGCCGCCGGCGAGCAGATTCATCGGGTCGATGCCCGAAGGGGCCCCGCGGCTCAATGTCGGCGGCGACGCGGCCTCGTATCTCGCGGTGATCCGCGTCGTCGGAGTCGGCGGCGGTGGGCTCAACGCGGTCAATCGGATGATGGATGCCGGCATCGCGCAAGTCGACTTCATCGCCGTCAACACAGACATGCAGCAGCTGAACCTCTCGGATGCGCCGGTCAAGATCCACATCGGTGAGGAACTCACGCAGGGTCTTGGCTCGGGTGCCGACCCGGATACGGGGCGGATGGCCGCCGAGGAGGCGTACGACCAGGTTCGATCTGCACTGCGTGGCTCGGACATGGTGTTCGTCACTGCGGGCGAGGGCGGTGGAACGGGCACAGGCGCGGCGCCCGTCGTCGCGAAGATCGCGCGCGATCTCGGCGCGCTGACGGTCGGCATCGTGACGACGCCCTTCAGGTTCGAAGGTACGAAACGTCGCCAGTCCGCAGATTCCGGCGTCGAGGCGCTCCGCGCCGCGTGCGACACGGTGATCGTGATCCCGAACGACCGACTACTCGAGGTACTCGATCGGACCACGTCGATGGTTGATGCCTTCAAGGTCGCGGACGACGTTCTGCGTCAGGGCGTCCAGGGCATCTGCGACCTGATCACGATGCCGGGCCTGATCAACCTCGACTTCGCCGACGTCCGCACGATCATGTCCGACGCCGGCTCCGCGCTGATGGGAATCGGGTATTCCGAGAGCGCAAACCGCGCCCGTGAGGCGGCCGAGCGTGCACTGAAGTCGCCGCTGATCGACACGGAGATCGTCGGGGCAAAGGGAATCCTCCTCTCGATCGCGGGTGGTGAGGACCTGACTCTGCTCGAGGTGAACGAGGCGGCCGAGGTCGTTCGCGGTGCCGCCACGGATGACACGAACATCATCTTTGGGGCGACGATCGACGAGCGCCTCAACGGCCAGGTCTGGGTGACCGTGATCGCGACAGGTCTCGGTGGCGGGCACCGTCGCTCGTTCACACCGTCGTTTGCTGCGACTGCTGCGCCGTCGCGTCGGAGTTCGGGTGACGATTCGGAGCTGCCGAGCTTCCTGCAGTAGAGGCTCTTAGACCGCGGGCAGCACGACAGTCGCGCCGAACGCGATCGCGGCAACGACGGTCGCGGCGCTTGCGACGGCCACGCGGACGTACGGTCGCACCCAGGGCCCGGCAAGCGCGAGCGCGCCGGCAGCTCCGATCGCCATCCCGGTGAGGAGCTCGACTCCGCCGAACGCGATTCCGGCCGACAGCGCCGTCTGAGAATCGACGCCCTGGGAGCCGAGTGCGAGAGCTACGGCAGCACTTGCGAGGCCGACGTTCCCGGGCGTCAGCGGGAGGATGGCTGCCAACTCGACGGCCGGCACGATGATCAGCGCGGCCTTGAGCGGGTTGTCGATTCCAAAGGCGATGCCGACTGCCGCCGCTGCCGCGACTTTCGCCACGGCCCCGGCGAGCGCCCAGCCGGCAACGATTGCGAGATCACGCCGGGAGGAGGCGAGCGACCTGAAGGCCACAAGCACCTGGTCGAGCCTACGCGGCAGCGTGAATCGCTGCGAGCCGTAGGCGAGGAGGATCGAGCCGCCGACGATCGCGGCGATCACGAGAAGCGGCCAGCGAGGCAGAACTCCGCCCATGCTGCCGATTGCGATGAGCGCGCCGAGCCATACCGTGCGTGTCGCGCCGACGGCGGCAGCAGCGCCACCGACGGTCCAGCAGCCCCCGTTCGTGACACGACCAAATAGAGCAACCCGGACGGCCGATCCGACGTGCGCCGGGGCCACGGCATTCAGTCCGCAGCCCACTGCATAGCGCGCGGAGGCGTCGACGACGGGAAGCGGCGATCCGCTTGCACGGAGAGCTGCGCGCCAGGCAAGCGCGCCGCACAGGCTCGTGCCGAGGAAGGCGAGCGCGGCGAGCCAGAGGCTCCCTGGGTCGGCCGCATCGAGGCCGCCGACCGCCTCGCTGACTCGATCGCCGAAGAGGGAGGGACTGAGGCAGAGCACGACGAGGAGCGCAAGCGAGATTCCTGCCATGGTCACGTGTCGCCGGGTCAGATGATGTCGAATCAAGGCCGCTTCCAAGACGTCGGCATGCACGGTCCCCACCTTGAGCGGATTCGCGCGGGCGCCAGGCCACGATCGGACAAGCGATCCTGAACAATGCGAGAACTCACACTTGTTGAGACGCCGGCCGGGCCTCGGCGGCGGCGGCGCTCCACGAATCCGAACATCTCGCACATTCGTTGCTTTCACGTCGCCGACTGCAGAAACCGGACTACCGGACGGCGACGTGCCGTCAGGCACTACCCTCCCGGGATGCGCGGCGCCGTTGCAGCGGGGAACCGCCACACCGCTGAGGCGGGCGCGTGGGCGCTGGCACACGGTGGCAACGCGGTCGATGCAGTCGTCGCGGCGGCTCTTGCGGCATTCGTCGCTGAGGGGCCGCTGACCGGTCCGTCCGGCGGAGGGTTTCTGCTCCTGCGCAATGCTGGTGGAGAGCCCACGGTGCTGGACTGCTTCTTCGCCGTTCCGTCTCGCCGTGCGGGCGAGATGGACGAGGTGCTGATCGATTTCGGTGACGCGTCGACACAGATCTTCCACGTCGGATCACCCTCGGTTGCGGTACCGGGTCTCGTCGCGGGATTGTGGGAGGCACACGAGGAGCATGGGCGAATTCCGTGGATCGACCTGTTCTCACCGGCCCTCACGCTCGCCCGGGCGGGCGTCGAGATGACCGGGCCGCAGCGGTTCCTGCTCGAGATCCTCGTGCCCATCCTCGAGCGTACGTCGGAGGGCCGTGCCATCTACGGCTCGCACGTTCGCGCCGAGACGGCAGCAATGGTCAAGGGGCTGGAGCGGCTGAGCGAGGTCGGGCCAGCCGCAGTGGCCGAGCTTCAGCCGGATCTGGCATCCGACATCGAGGCGTACCGTGTCATCGAGCGGAGGCCCACGGAGGCGAGCTTCCGGGGGATGCGAGTGGCCACATGTCCCGCTCCCTCGCTCGGTGGCGCCGTCGTCGCCCGTGGTCTCCGTGAGCTCGACCATTCGTCTCGCAGCGGAGACCCGACGCTCGCGGTGGCGCTGGTCGGCGCTCTCAGACGTGGATATGGGGGCTCGGCCGGACCCGGCCTGACCGGAACAACCCACGTCTCTGTCATCGATGAAGAGGGCAACGCGGCCGCTCTGTCTTCGACGCTCGGATCTGGCTCGGGCGAGTTCTCGGGCGGGTTCCAGCTGAACAACATGCTCGGTGAGCTCGACGTGATCGGCCTCGACGAGCGGAGAGTCGGGGAACGCCTGCCGAGCATGATGGCACCGACCCTCGTCCTCGCTGACGGCGAGCCCCGCCTCGTTGTCGGGAGCGCCGGCTCGGTCAGGCTCTCCGGAGCGATCCTGCAGGTGATCCATCATGTCGTCGCCGGAGGCGAGTCGGTCGACGCTGCCATCGATCACCCACGGCTTCACGTCGAGGATGACGTCGTTCAGATCGAAGGCGGCTGGCCGCCCGAGACGGCCGAAGCGTTACAGGAGACGGGCCAGGACGTGAATCGCTGGGCGGGGCGCAACCTCTACTTCGGCGGCGTCTCGGCCGTCGAACGACGTGCCGACGGACGGCTCGGGGCAGCAGGCGACCCACGGCGAGGCGGTCACGGGATCGTCGTTCCGTGATCACGATCCGTCCGGCCGAGCCGGGAGATGCCCGGGCTCTCGTCGAGCTCGGCAGCGCGATCGGGCAGGAGGGCGGCTCGTGGCTCCTCACCACGGCGCAGTGGCGGAGCATCCCGGACGAGCGACGGTATCTCCGCGCGGTTCGTCGACACCCCGACGCGGCGGTGTTCGTTGCCGTGGAGGACGGCCGGCCGATCGGCCGGCTCTCGCTTTCGCGAGACGTGCACCCCGCGAGCCGGCACGTTGCCGATCTCGGGCTCATGATCGCGGAGACACATCGCCGGCGAGGCGTCGGCAGGGCGCTGCTCGATCAGGCCGTCGCGTGGGCCGCGAACACTGGAGTGCAGAAGCTCGAGCTCCATGTCTTTCCGTGGAACGAGCCCGCGATCGGCCTGTACGAGTCGTTTGGCTTCGAGCGCGAGGGCGTGCGGCGGGGCCAGTACCTGCGTGACGGAGCACCCGTGGACGCAATTCTGATGGCGCTCTTGCTCGGCGACAGGTCGTAGCATGGACGCCATGCAGCTCCGCGTGGATTCAGATCGCCTGCGTGCCGACTTCGACGCGCTGGCTCGCTTCGGTGCTTCCCCAGACGGTGGGATCCGGCGGACGACATTCTCGGAGGCGCACCTCGCTGCGCGCGACTGGTTTCTCGACCGCGCGCAAGACGCAGGGCTTCTCACGAGCATCGACTCGGCGGCGAACCATTCGGCGGTCCTGTCCGGTTCAATGCCGGGCGCGAAGACGCTTCTCCTCGGCTCCCATCTCGATTCCGTGCGGCAGGCGGGCCGCTATGACGGCGCACTCGGCGTGCTCTGCGCGCTCGAGGTCGTACGGGCCGTGAAGGATGCGAGCCTCGATCTGCCCGTGACTCTCGAGGCGATCGATTTCACCGACGAGGAGGGGACGCTGGTGGGCACGCTCGGGAGTTGGGCGCTTGCGGGTCAGCTCACAGCCGAGATGCTCCAGACGCCTCGTGGAGGGCGTGACCTTTTCGTCGTCGAGCTCGCGCGACTGGGACTGACAGAGCAGGGGATTCTCTCAGCGCGTCGCGATCCGACCACACTTGCGGGGCTTCTCGAGCTCCACATCGAGCAGGGGCCGGTGCTCGAGCGGGCCTGTGTCGACATCGGCGTCGTCACCGGGATCATCGGCTCGAGCTCGTTCCATGTCGTATTCGAGGGCGAGGCGCGCCACGCAGGGACGACACCGATGGATGCGCGACGCGATGCCGCGCTTGGCGTGGCGGCATTCGTGCTGGGCGTGCGGGAGACCGTCGTCCGTGACTTCCCGGGATGTGTGGCAACCGTTGGTGACATCGCGATCGAGCCTGGATCGTTCAACGTCGTGCCTCGCCTGGCTCGACTGCGGATGGAGTGCCGCTCGCTCGATCCGGCTGAGCTCACGTCGCTCGAGACGGCGCTTGGCGACCGGGCGCGCCGGGAAGCAGCAAGATTCGGGCTCGACGTTGCCGTCGAGCGCGTCGGCCGCTGGGAGCCGGTTCCGACGGACTCTCGGTTCCGGCAGGCAATCTCCGACGCTGCGGCCGATCTGGGTCTCTCTGCGATGGAGCTTCCATCGGGAGCGGGCCACGACGCTCAGGCGCTCGCTCCGATCACGCCGATCGGAATGGTTTTCGTGCCGTCGGTCGGCGGGGTCAGCCATGATCCGAGCGAGCATACGAAGTGGGAGGACTGCGTCAACGGAGCGAACGTACTGCTCGGCGCGACGGTGCGCCTCGCCCGGGCGCTCGGCGCCTGAGCAGGCTGCGTGCCGGGAGAATCAGTGAGCGAGAGAGCGGGGCACGACGAACGCGTCGATCAGCCCACACGCGGGTCCCAGGTCCCGCCAGGAGCCGATGTCGAGTCGAAGTGCGGCGAGCGCGCCGGTTGGGAACACGTCCGGGCCGGGCGGAGCGAGGATCATGGTCAGCTCGTGCAGGGTCGGGTTGTGTCCGATCAGCAGAATCCCCGCCAGGGCATCGTCCTCAACTGCAACCAGCTCGAGAACGTCGTCGACGGATGCGTGATAGAGACCCTCTTCGATGCGCTCCTCGGGACAGCCGAGCCCGGGCCTGACGAGCTCGAACGTCGCCTGCGCGCGGACGGCCGTGGAGCAGATCACGAGATCGGGGCGCACGTCGTTCGTGTCCGCCCAACGAGCGATGCGGTGGGCTGCTTTCTTGCCGCGAGGGGCGAGCGGCCTGTCATGATCGGCGAGACCGGGATCGTCCCAGCTCGACTTCGCGTGTCGGAGGATCCAGAGGCGCTTCACCAGCCGTGTCTCCAGCCCCGAACGAGCTCGGTCTGCGCCGGAGTCTCGGGAGAAGGACGGGCGCCCGCGATCGCGCCCCGCAGTTGCGCGATGCGTGCGACAGGATCACCGTCATCGAGGTCGTGGCGCATCAGCCAGCACCCGACCACCGTGCCGGTCCGACCCACGCCTCCAAAGCAGTGCACATATGCCATGCCTCCATTGCCCCTCGCCTCGTCGATGACGTCGAGGATTCGCATCATGTGGCCCGCGGTGGGCGTTCCCATGTCGGGGATCGGATGCGCGATGCGGCGAGCCGCAGCGAGCCACCGTCCATAGTCGGGCAGTGGATCCGAGGGGTGCGTGAGGTCGACGAAAACCGTCACGCCGTCACTCTCGAGCGCAGCTACAGCTTCCGGCGTCCCCGGATAGCCGCCTGCACGGAGCCCTCCGGCAACGATGTACGTCGCGGGAACAGACATACCCTGAATCTATCCCTCCTCACCGGCGCGGCGAATCGCCGCCCACGCGGCACCGGCCGAGAAGCCGCGTCGGGCCAGGAATGCGAGGGCACGCCGGCGATCCGCGTCGCCCGCAACCGAGCGCCGCCCGAGCGCCGCACGAGCGAGCGCTGCCTCGTCCTGCTCTCCGTACGCATCGTCGAGAGCAGCTTCCGCGCAGTGGCCACGGAGTCCGCGCTCGCGCAACTTCTGCTCGGCCCGGCGCCGCCCATATCCTCGACCCCGCATTCCTCGCGCCAGCTGTCCGGCGAGAGCCGCGTCGTCGAGGTATCCGTACCCCCTGACGCGTTCGATCGCCTCGAGCGCGATGTTCGACGGAACGTCTCGCGCTGCGAGCTTCTTCTCGATCTCGGCCGTTGACTGCGCCTTCACCGAGAGCGATCGGATCACGAACAACCGTGCGCGCACGCGGGCGAGGGCCGTCTCCACCTCGGCGCGTCGGGACGCGTCGATCTCGTCGCCGCTCGAGACGCCGAGCTCGGAGAAGGCCTCCGGCTCCACTCGAAGCCATGCCATCCCGTCGAGCCGCAGCGCAATCGAGCGGCGTCGCGTGGTCGCCGTTGCGTCGTCGCTAGCCGCGCTGTGTTCGATCGTGAGCTGCGGCATCCATTCGAGGCTACTGTTTGTGGGCATGGTTGTCCGCGTGCTCCTTCTCGTCGCCGCAGCGTTCCTCCTTGGTGGCTGCACCGGAAGCGACGACGAGCCGCCGCCGTCCTCCACTGCGACCGAGACGACGGTGACCCCACTCGAAGGAGCATCGATTGAAAACGTTGTGGTTCCGGCGACCATCACAGAGACGGCACTCCTGACCGATGTCCGCTCCGCGCGCCAGGAAGGGTACGACCGCGTCGTCTTCGAGTTCGCGAACGGCGTTCCCGGTTACGAGGTCGGTTACGTCGAGCGGCCGATCGTCGCGGATGGTTCCGGCGACGAGGTCGCGGTCGACGGCGCCGCAGTCCTGCGAGTTCGGATGGAGCCTGCGCTCGACGCCGATCTCACGCAGGAGTCTGCACCCCGTACCTACACGGGGCCGAACAGGTTTGCGCCGGATACCGCCGTTGTCGTCGAGCTCGTCCGCACGGGAGGCTTCGAGGCGGTGCTCGCGTGGGCCGCCGGCATCGACCGGGAGCGCCCGTTCCGCGTCACGACGCTCACCGATCCGCCTCGCATCGTGATCGACGTCGACTCGTCGTCCTGACCCGAGCTCTGCCGAGAATCTCTCCGCAATTTGCGGCCTTCTTGTCCCACGCACCCTTGTCTCGGCCGCTGGAGTGCCCTAGGTTCTCTCTTGCACCGAGCACGGGGCACCTGAGGTTGAAGGCCTCCCGAGCGACTGAAGCGCAAGCGACGGTTGGTCGGGTAGCTGGACGAAGGAGCTACCGACCCGGTGCATTTTCTTTGGTCCCGGGCCCGCCCGTGCCGGAGAGCAGCATCACCGGGATCGGGCGCGTCGTTCTGCGCGCATAGGCGGCGTAGCCCGCGTGCGTCGATGTGATGGTCGGCCAGAGAGAGGCGTACTCATCGTCGTTCGCCGCCCTCGCCGTTACCTGCTCGGTCTGCGTCCCGATCGTGACCATCGCGCGCGGGTCATCCCGGAGGTTCAGCCACCACGCCGGCGGGCGGTCCTCGCCGCCGTTCGACGCAACGATCACGAGATCGGAGCCGGACTCGAAGTACGTCAGCGGTGTGGTTCGCGGACGGCCGGAACGCCGCCCCGTCGTCGTCAGCAGGAGCACCGGCATGCCCGCCACACGCCCGAGGAGGCGACCTCGGGTGAGCCGGTAGATCGCCCGGTGGCTGCGTCCCATCGCCCTGATGGCGGCGGGCCGGAGATTCATGCCTCTACTCCGGCACTGCGACGGCGACCGCTCGCTGGCGGGCCGGGCGCGCCTCGAGCCGGTCGACGTATTGCACGACTCCCGCGGGAAGCTCCGTGATCTCGCCGGTCCGCGCAAACCCGAGCACCGATCCGACCACGATGTCCGCAACCGAGAACGAGTTGCCGACGAGGTAGTCGTCATCGCCGAGTGCCGACGCGACGACCTCGGCCGTCGCGATGAAGCGCGCCGTGGCGCGTTCGATGATGCCAGGATCGGCCTCGCCCGAGCCCCAGAGCTGGCGCGCGATGTCCATTAACGCACCCTCGCTGTCGGTCATTCCGAAGAAGCACCACTGGTACTGGAGCGCCCGCTCGTGCGAACCAAGCGGCGCGATCAGGCCGGCTTCGAGGTTCACGTCTGCGATGTGAAGGATCAGAGCGGCCGACTCGAAGACAGGCCCACCTTCCTCCTCGAGTACCGGCGAGCGGCCGAGCGGGTGGAGGGTGCGGTACTCGGGTGTCTGCTTCATGTCCCGGGACATGACGGTGAGATCGAACGGGATGCCGAGCTCCTCGAGGAGCCAGAGCACGCGCGTCGAGCGGGAACGAGGCTGGTGATGAAGTCTCATCGGGCGATCCTAGTTGCGAGATACTGTCGCGCGATGTCCCAACCCGATCTCGGGCCAGTGGCGGCGACCGCCGCCGACGTTGCGGCGGAGTGGGGAGTCGTGCTCGGCGATCCCTTCGCGCTCGCGCGGTTCCTCGGTGTTTGTGAGCGAGAAGCCGCCGTGCTCAAGAAGCTCGTTGGTGGCACGTCCTCGTCCCTATCCCGGATTCGTTTCACGCTTGGAGCTCGACCCACGAAATGGTTGAATCGAAGGTGATGCCGATCTCGTTTCGTCACGTGCTTTTCGAGGCAGCCCCTGCGGTCGTGCCCGAGCTGGCCGCGTTCTACGGCAGCACACTCGGGCTCCGGCACATCCACTCGTGCGCCGACAACGTCGCCGTCGCGGTAGGAGAGACAACGTTCGAGTTCCGAGCCGGTCGCGGGCATCCGTTCTACCACTTCGCATTCCTCGTTCCGGGCGATCGCTTCGACGCGGCGCATCGCTGGGCCGCCGACCGTGTCGCCATCCTCCCCGACGAGGACACAGGTGATGAGGTCTTCGAGTTCGAGAACTGGGACGCCCAGGCGCTCTACTTCCACGACCCGGCCGGAAGCATCGGAGAACTGATCGCTCACCGGGGGATCGGAGAGTCGGGTACGACGGGTCGGTTTCACGCCGATGAGTTTCTGGGGCTCTCGGAGATCGGGATCGTCGAAGAGCCGCCGCTGCTTGCCGACGCACTCGCCGAGTCGTTCGCACTCCCCGTCTGGAGCGGCTCCGTCACCGAGGAGGGGCGGCTGGGGTTCGTCGGCGAGAAAGCAAGGACGCTGATCCTCGCCCGGGAAGGGCGCCCCTGGCTGCCCACGGGTCGCCCCGCAGAGGCGCATTCTCTAGAGGTGAGCCTTGCCGGTGTGGGAGATGGCGACGTCCAGCTCGACGCGGGCGGCTTCGTGCGTGGTGTCTCGGAGGACGCTACGAGACGCGACGCGTGCGGCGGAACAGGTGGGCGAAGTTGATCGACCAGCCGATGCCGTCCGAGCGACGCACGAAGAGGCGAGGCTCGTCCGGACGCCAGATGTTTCGCGTGTAGCTCGTGTTCCAGTCGCTCACGACGGGAGCGTAACGGTCCGTCGCGCGGGGTTGGAGCGCCCCGCTTCCCGGTCAGGCTCCGTCGGGAGCCGCGTCCGTTTCGCGGAGCGCCTTCCTCGCGTGACCGAAGCCGTCCCGCTCGAGCGTCGCCTGCACGCTCTCGCGTGCCTTGTGGATTCTCCACTTGACCGTCGCCAGCGTGATCTCGAGCGAGTCTGCGATCTCGTGGTACGAGAGGCCGACGATGTCCCGGAGGAGCAGGGCTGTTCGGAGGTCGACATTGAGGAGGGCGACCGCCGCCCAGAGGGCCTCGATCGGCTCGGCCTGCTCGAATCGTGGCTCGACGAGCATCGGCATCGTCACGTCGTCAATGTTGAGTGCACTTGGTCGGCGCTCGATCGCACGAAGCTCATCGATCACGGCGTTCTTTGCGATCTGGAACAACCACGTCGTGAAGGCCGCGTCGCCGGTAAAGCCGGGAAGGCCCTTGAAGACCTTGAGAAACACGTCCTGCGTCAGATCCTCCGCGAGCCGTCGATCGTCGACGAGGCGGTAGACGTACGTGAAGACGAGGCGCTCGTACGCGTGGACGATAACGGCGAACGCGCGCTGGTCGCCGCGCTTCGCCCGTCGCAGCACGGCTGCGTCTGGCTGGATGAGCGTCGAGCCGGTGTGCTTCAGCGTATCCATGTCAGTTGCCGACCACCGCCTTGTGGATTCGTCGTCGGAAGGGGCGTCTCCTCCGTCATCGGCCAACCGTGACGGGCGCGCGATCGTACGTCAAGGGGGAGAGCGATCACTCACCGTAAGGGTGACGTCCGATCCGGAAGACATTCTCGAGGAATGCCCGTGCAACTCGTCCTCGATCTCTTCGCGCCGGCTCCGGCCGAGCCGCTCGCCGATCGACCGGGGACGGCTGTGGCTCGTACTGCGGCGCCGATTCCGTCCGGATATGCGGTGTTCGACTGCGAGACCACCGGCACCGATACGACGCGCGACGAGATCGTCTCGCTCGCGCTGATTCAGCTCGACGCAGACGGTGCGGAGACGGGGCGGTACACGAGGCTCGTCCGGCCGACCCGGGAGATTCCGGCAGAGGCCACAGCGGTGCACGGGATCTCGGCCATGGACGTCGCTGACGCGCCGTCGTTTTCCGAGATCGCGCACGAGCTGCGGGGCCTCCTCGCCGACGCGGTATTCGTCGCGCACAACGTCGGGTTCGACCTCCCGATGCTTCAGCACGCGTTCGATCGGGCCAGCATCTCGTATGCCCCGCGTGAGACGGCGTGCACCCTCGAGGCGTTCCGGCTGCTCGAGCCGCTCGCCGACAACCATCGGCTGCAGTCGATCTGCGAGCGCCGTGACATCGCTCTCGAAGGCGCGCATGAGGCGCTGAGCGACGTTCTCGCGACAGCCGAGCTGCTTCGTGTCGTCCTCGGAGAGGGCATCGCACCCGAGACGATCGCGCTCGACACGTCCGCCTACATGCGGCTTCGCTCGCGTGATGACACGCGCCCAGCCTCGGAGCCTCAGATCCGCCGGCTCTTCGGGCTGGCCCGCTCGGCCGGGCTACGACTGCCGGACGGCAGCGTCGACCGCGGAGAGGTCGTCGCCCTTGTGGAGCGTGTCACGGGCGCGACCGGCGTGGACGCCCTCACGCGCGCTCAGGTGCAGGACGTGTACGACGCGCTCGAGGAGCTGATTGCACAACAGGCTGCCCTCGGACTTGCCGCCTCCGGGTAGCGTATGCTCGCGCGATGAGCAATGTCCCGGCAGAGAGCGCCGTTGGAACGGCCTTCCTTGCCGCACTCACACGCCGCGACTACGAGGCGCTCGGCGCCTGCTTCGCGGCCGACGGGACACTGCGAGGCATCGTTCCACCCGGCCTGCGCGAGGCCGACGGGCGCGACGCGATCGTGGAGCGATTCCGACTCTGGACGGATGACATCGAGGAGTACGCGATCGCTGACAGCGAGGCGGCGCCGTTCGCCGACATGCTTCGCCTCCGCTGGGTCGTGCAGGGCGTCGACCCCGAGATCGGGCTGAACGCCTACGAGCAGACGGCGTATGCCGAGGTCGCGGGCGGCGAGATCGTGCAGATGCGCCTCGCCTGCTCGGGCCACCGCCCACTCTGACCGAGCTCGCCCGCGCCGCGGCCGAGTGTGGAAGGATTGTGCACGTGCTGAGAGGGGACACCACATGATCTGCGCGTCTTGCCAGGCGCGGAACGAGGGCGGCCGTAAGTTCTGCGGCGAGTGTGGCGCGAGCCTTGCGGCGCTCTGCTCCTCATGTGGAAGCCCGAACGCCCCGGGGATGAAGTTCTGCGGCGAGTGCGGCACGAATCTCGGCGACGGAGCCGTCGCGGCCGCCACACCGGCTGGTGCCGTCACCCAGCAGCCGGCAGCCGCCGAGCGCCGGCTCGTCTCGGTGCTCTTCGTCGATCTCGTCGGCTTCACCGCATCCTCCGAGGGGCGCGATTCCGAGGACACGCGCGAGCTCCTGAGCCGCTACTTCGACGTCGCGCGCACGGTGATCGAGCGCTACGGCGGCACGGTCGAGAAGTTCATCGGCGACGCCGTGATGGCCGTCTGGGGCGCGCCGGTCGCGCAGGAGGACGACGCCGAGCGTGCCGTCAGGGCCGCGCTCGACCTCACTGCTGCGATCCCGGAGCTCGACCCGCTCCTTCGCGCCCGTGCCGGCATCCTCACCGGCGAGGCTGCGGTCACCCTCGGCGCTACGAACCAGGGGATGGTCGCCGGCGACCTCGTCAACACCGCTTCCCGGATCCAGTCGGCCGCCGAGCCCGGCACGGTTCTCACCGGCGAGGCAACAAAGCGTACGACCGAGGCGACGATCGCCTTCGAGGACGCCGGCGAGCACGCGATGAAGGGGAAGACGGAGCCGGTGCAGCTGTGGCGGGCGATGCGCGTCGTCGCGGGCAGGGGCGGGGCAATGCGCTCATCGGGTCTCGAAGCCCCTTTCGTCGGCCGCAACCGCGAGCTCCAGCTCGTCAAGGATCTGTTCCACGCGTCCGAGGAGGAGACGCGCGCGCAACTCGTGCTCGTCTCCGGAATCGCGGGCATCGGTAAGTCGCGACTCGCCTGGGAGTTCGAGAAGTACATCGACGGGCTTGTGGCGGATGCGTTCTGGCACCGCGGCCGCTGCCTCTCCTATGGCGAGGGCGTCGCCTACTGGGCGCTCGCCGAGATGGTGCGCGGGCGGTGTGGGATCAGCGAGGACGAGGATGCCGTCTCCGCGGGCGCAAAGTTGACGGAGACGCTCGAGGAACATCTGACCGATGTCGAGGAGCGCAACTGGGTGCGGCCACGCGTCGCGCACCTCCTCGGGCTCGAGGACGGGATCCCGGGTGACGAGGAGAACCTCTTCTCGGCCTGGCGCATCCTCTTCGAGCGACTGGCCGAGAAGTACCCGACAGTGCTGCTCTTCGAAGACGTGCAGTGGGCCGACGCGGGCCTGCTCGACTTCATCGAATACCTTCTCGACTGGTCGCGCAGCCAACCGCTCTACGTGTTCGCGCTCGCCCGGCCGGAGTTCGCCGAGAAGCGCTCGACATGGGCCGGCAAGCGAGGCTATACGCAGCTCTATCTCGAGCCGCTACCCGCATTGGCGATGAACGAGCTGCTTACGGGCCTCGTGCCGGGATTGCCGGAGGATCTGCGTGATCGCGTCCTCGAGCGGGCCGAGGGTGTGCCGCTCTACGCCGTCGAGACAGTCCGCATGCTGCTCGATAGGGGCTTACTCGCACGCGATGGCGCTGTCTACCGACCGACGGGACCGATCGAGCAGCTCGAGATGCCCGAGACCCTGCAGGCACTCGTTGCCGCGCGTCTCGATGGTTTGACACCCGAGGAACGACACCTCGTCCAGGACGCAGCGGTGCTCGGGAAGACCTTCACGAAGCAGGGACTGAGTGCGCTCTCCGGGTTGGACGCGGACGCGCTCGAGGTGATCCTCTCGTCGCTCCTGCGCAAGGAGGTTCTCTCGGTGCAAGCGGATCCTCTCTCGCCCGAGCGCGGCCAATACGCCTTTCTTCAGGACCTCGTCAAGCGCGTCGCCTACGAGACGATCTCCCGCAAGGAACGCAAGGCGAAGCATCTCGCGACCGCCGCGTACCTGCTCTCTCTGCCCGGGAGCGACGAAGACGAGATCGTCGAGGTCGTGGCCCAGCATCTGATCGACGCGCTCGAGTCGGCCCCTGACGCGGACGACGCCATGGAGATCCGTGACAGGGCGCGCGCGATGCTCGTGCGCGCAGGTGAGCGGGCTGCGTCGCTTGCAGCGACCGCGGAGGCACAGCGAGCCTTCGAGCGGGCAGCCGAGTTGAGCGACGACGCACTCGTGAAGGCGGGGCTCTACGAGCGTGCCGGCACGGTGGCGCTTCAGGGTGCGCGCAACGAGGAAGCGACCACGTGCTTCGAGCGCTCCATCGCGCTCTACGAGGACGCGGAGGCGACGCATGCGGTGGCGAGGATCGCCGGCCGGCTGGCCGAGGTGATGTGGGACCTCGGACGGATCGAGGACGGCCTCGAGCGCATGAACCTCTCGTTCGAGCTCCTCTCGCAGGACGAGCCCGATGCCGATCTCGCCTCGCTGGCCGCGCAGCTCGGGCGGTTCCTCTTCTTCGGCGGCCAGTCCGATCTCGGCCGGCAGCGGATCGAGGCCGCTCTGGAGATGGCAGAGAGTCTGGCGCTCCCCGAGGTGCTAGCGCAGGCTCTGACGACGAAAGCCGTCATCCTGAACTCCCTCGGACGGCGTGAGGAAGCTCTCGCCCTGCTTCGGTTCGGCCTCCAGACGGCGATCGAGCACGACAAGCCCTCGACCGCACTGCGCGCGTCGTACAACCTCGCCGACCAACTCGGGCACTTCGATCGCTACCAGGAGGCAACGGAGGCAGTCCGCGATGCGCTGGCCCAGAGTCGCCGCGCCGGCATTCGCTTCTGGGAGCTGGGCTTTCTCGGCGACGCCTACCCGTTTATCGCCACCGGCGAGTGGGACGAGGCTCTTGCGATGTTCGAGGAGCTTCCGATCGACGATTGGGAGCAGTCGCGACAGGCCTTCGCTGTCGGGCCGTTCCTCCACGCGACGACCGGTGCGCATCGGGGCGCGCTCGCCGACGCAAATCGCATTCTCGACCGATTCCAGGCAATGGGAGCATCGGCCGACGTGCAGGAGCGGTCGGGCTACGAGTGTGGGCGGGGGCGACTCCTCCTCGCCCAGGGCGATGCCAACGGGGCGCTCGTGATGGCAGAGCTTGCGTTCTCTGCAAGTCCCGACCTCGGCTTCTCTGCGGAGACGGTGAAGGAAGCGTTCGTCGTCGCGGGAGAGGCGGCAATCGAACTCGGTGACAGGGCAAGGCTTGATCAGCTGGTTGTCTCCGTGGAGGCACTTCCGCCGGGGAAAACCACTCGTTTCTACATCGCGCACACGTCGCGCTTTCGTGCCCGCCTCGCCGGGAGCGACGATTCGATCGCAGCCGAGCGCTGCTTTGGCGAGGCTACAGCGCTCTTCCGCGAGATCGGCATGCCCTTCTACCTCGCCGTCGTGCAGCTCGAGCACGCCGAGCTACTCGTCGCTGTGGGTCGGTCAGACGAGTGCGGGCCGCTGCTCACCGAGGCCCGCGAGACCTTCGAGCACCTGCGTGCAACCCCCTGGCTCGAACGCCTCGATGCGGTCGCCGTCGGAGCCGCGACAGCCGCCTGACGCACGGCCTTTGCCGCGATCGCTCACCGCGATCGTGGCCCTGTGCAGGGATTGATCCGCGGGTTTGCGTTTCAGCTGCTACCGTGCGGTTGAGTTAGAGCGATTACAGGTTTGCGCGAAGTGCGCCTTCCCTATGCGTTCGTGAGTTTTGGTGGGAGGTGTATTTACATGGCAGAAGGAACCGTTAAGTGGTTCAACGATGCGAAGGGTTTCGGTTTTATCGAGCCCGCCGAGGGATCGAAGGATCTCTTCGTGCATCACAGCAACATCGCCGGTGACGGCTT
>JBKJVI010000029.1:0-2954 GCA_046590225.1 Gaiella sp.
TTCCATGGCGACGAGACGATAGGGTCGCCGCCATGGGCCTCTCGATCCCTCTCGTCTGGTCGGACGACCACCGTCTCCACGAGCCGAACGCGGAGATCTGGGTAGGCGTCAGAACACTCGCAGCCGAAACGGCGCCGCGCGCCGAGACGATCCGCGAAGCGCTCGTGGCGGCGGGAGCCGAGGTCGTCCCGGCCGTTCGGCATGACGATGCTCAGATCGAGGCGGCGCACGACCCGGCGCTGCTCGCATTCCTCGCCTCGGCCTGGCGGGACTGGGAGGCCGCGGGGCTGCCGGAGGATCCGGGTCAGGATCGCGTCGTGCCGTACATCTTTCCGCACCCGGGCCTCGTCGGCCCACTCGATCCCCTCGTGCCTGCCGCGACGTGGGCGCGCCCCGGGGCGTTCTGCTTCGACACGATGACGTTGATCGGGCCGGGAACATGGCAGGCCGCCCGCGGGGCCGCCGACGCAGCCCTCACGGCCGCCGACCTCGTCTCGGGTGGACGGCGGGCCGTCTACGCGTGCTGCCGGCCGCCGGGCCATCACGTCACCCGGTCGGCCTACGGTGGCTCCTGCTATCTGAACAACGCCGCGATCGCGGCCGAGCGGCTCCGGGATCTCGGCGCCGCGCGCGTCGGAATCGTCGACATCGACGCGCATCACGGGAACGGCGCCCAGTCGATCTTCTGGGAGCGGAACGACGTCTTCACGGGCTCCGTTCACGTCGATCCCGAAACGGGCTGGTTTCCGCACTATCTCGGCACAGCCGGCGAGCTCGGAGCCGGTGTCGGGTCGGGGGCGAACCGCAACGTGCCGCTGCCACCGGGCGCCGGTGATGCAGACTGGCTGCGCGGCGTCGCGGAGATCGTTCAGGCAGCACGAAGCAACGGTGCCGAGGCGCTCGTTCTCGCGCTCGGCGTCGACGCTGCCGGTGGTGATCCCGAGAGCCCGCTTCAGGTGACGACGGGCGGCTATCGGGAAGCGGGGCGCGTCGTCGCCGGCTCGGGGCTGCCGTGCGTCGTCGTGCAGGAAGGCGGCTACGATCTCGCCTCGATCGGAGAACTCGTCCTTGCGACCCTGGAGGGATTAGATGCCTGATGCCTGAGCCGCTGCCGGTGTGGATCGGGAAGGACGAGCGCGGCGGCATCCCGCGGCCGGCCCGGGTCGACCTGAAGCCGCCCCCGAGCTGGCGCCTCGAGGCCGTCACCGCGACCGAGCGGCCGAGGTCGCCCGCGGTCTCGCCGGACGGTCGGTCCGTCGTCTTCATCCAGGATCGCGACACGTCCGATCTCTGGCTCCTCGACCTCGACGGCGGCGTGCCACGACGGCTCACGACCGGCCGCGACCCGCAGCCCTACTGGGAGGACACACAGCCCGTCTTCTCGCCCGACGGGACGCAGGTCGCCTACGCGGACGGCGGCTGGGTCTGCGTCGTGCCGACCGTCGGAGGGCCGCCTCGCAAGGTCGTCGAAGCCGGAAGCCCCGCCTGGATCGGGAACGACCGCCTCGTCGTCTCGGTCGAGCGTGACCGTTGCGACCGGCTCTCCGTCGTCTCCGTCGCCGAGGCGTGGCCCGGGCGGCTCGCCCGCGAGCACGGCGATCTGGACACGCACGGCGACGAGCAGGGCGCGATCGTCTCGCCTGACGGCTCGGCCGTCGCGTACGTCTTCGTCCCCCACAGCGACTACAGCCGTTACGAGGTGCGCGTCGTCGCGCTTGCCGACGGAACCGTTCGCGCTCTGACCGGGAAGCCGGGGATCCGCGACTACGTCCTCGACTGGTCGCCGGACGGGACAACGCTCGCGATCGCCTCGGAGCTGAGCGGCTGGTTCGAGCTGCACCTCGTCGCCGCCGACGGCAGCGCGGCGAGTCAGCTGACGGCCGCGGCCGCGGACTTCCTCGAGGCGCGCTGGCACCCCGACGGGAGCCGTATCGTTGCAATCCGCGGAAGAGGCGGCCGTTTCGATCTCGTCACCGTGGCAGCGTCCGACGGCACCGTCACCGATCTCGCCACGGGTGGCGTCTGGGGCGCACCCGCCTGGGCAGCCGAAGGGCGCATCCTCGCGAGCTACGAGAGCCCGACCGAGCCTCCCGAACTGCGCCTCCTCACTGAGGGAGAGGCACCCGTGGCGATTCACGCACCGGCGCCCGTCGCGATCACCCGCGCCCCGCACAGCGTCGCGGAGGAGCTGACGTATACAACGTTCGACGGCCGCGAGATCCAGGCGTTTCTCTACCGGCCCTCGACGGCCTCGGCTGAGCTCCCGGTGCCCGCGGTCGTTTACCCGCACGGCGGCCCCGCAGACTGCTACGGCGGCGAGTGGGACGGTCATGCCCAGTACTTCGTCGACCGGGGATACGCGTGGTTCGCGATCAACTACCGCGGCTCGACGGGGCACGGGAGCGACTTCGAGCGCGCCAACCACGGCGTCTGGGGCGTCGATGACACCAAGGACTGCCTCGCGGCCGCCGACTACCTGCGCACCGTCGACTGGATCGACGGGAACCGGCTCGGCATCTTCGGCTCGAGCTACGGGTCGTACCTGGCGCTGCTCTCGGTCACCGACGACCCGGAGTACCGGTTCCGTTGCGCGGTCTGCAAGTACGGCGACTGTGACGCTCTCACGACGTGGGCGCAGGCGGATCGGGCGGGCGTGCAGATGCAGATGCGGATCATGGGGCATCCGAGCGAGAATCGCGAGGACTACCTCGCTGCCTCACCCGTCCTGCGGCTCGATGCGGTCAAGGCACCGATCCTCGTGGCGCACGGGCACACCGATCGACGGGTTCCGTTCGAGCAGTCGACCGAGCTCGTGGTCGAGCTGACTCGCCTCGGGAAGACCTACGAGTACGTCACCTACCCGACCGAGGGTCACGGCTTCCTCCGGATCGGACCGCAGCTCGACTTCTACCGGCGACTGGAGGGATTTCTCGACTGGTACCTGATGTGACCGC
>JBKJVI010000046.1:0-3841 GCA_046590225.1 Gaiella sp.
CGTCGAGCGTGGTGCGCACCTGGGCCGAGCTCGTCACGGCAGCTTCGCGAGCAGCGCCTGCTGGACCTGCTCGCGCAGCTCGGGCGAGCGGATGCGCGCGAAGGCGTCGACGAAGAAGCCCTCGACGATCAGTCGCTCGGCGGACGGACGGTCGAGCCCGCGGCTCATCAGGTAGTAGAGCGCCTCGGGGTCGACGCGGCCGATCGTCGCGCCGTGCGTGCAGCGGACGTCGTTGGCCTTGATCTCGAGGCCCGGGATGGAGTCGGCGTGCGCCTTCGGCGACAGCACCAGGTTGCGGTTCTCCTGGTACGCGTCGGTCTTCTGCGCGTCCTTGGCGACCCGGATGACGCCGCGCCACACCGATCGGGACGACTCGGACAGCACGCCTTTGAAGAACAGGTCGGACGTCGCGTTCGGCGCGTCGTGCTCCTGGGTCGTGTCGAGATCGACGTGCTGCGTGCCGTCGAGCACGTACGCCCCTGTCAGCTTCGCGGTCGACCCGGGACCCGTCAGGCGCGATTCCATGCGGCTCTTGCCGGTCTTCGACCCGAGCGCCACCGCGACCCAGTCCAGCTCGGCGTCACGCGCCACCTCGGCGCGGTGCGACGCGAAGTGGAGCGTCTCGAGATGGCGGTGCTGGAACGACACGTACTCGACGTGCGCGTTCGCCCCGACGTGCAGCTCGGCGACGCCGTTGGCGTAGCCCGGCTGGCCCTCGGCGTGCTCTTCCATGAAGGCGACGCGCGAGCCCTCCTCGGCGATCACGAGCACGCGCCACTGCTGGGCGGCGCCGGGCTCGGAGATCGTGAAGGTGGCCTTCAGCGGCTCGTCGACCTGGACGCCCTTCGGCACGTACACCAGGACGCCGTCGGTCCACAGCGCGGCGTTCTCGGCCGCGAACTTCTCGTCGGTGCCGACGATCGCGCCGAGGTGCTTCGCAACGAGCTCGGGATGGTCGATCGCCGCCCGCTCGAGGTCCATGAACAGGACGCCGGCCGGCAGCGAGCCGCCGGACAGCACGACCGGCGAGGCGACCGGCGCAAACGCCCCGAAGTCGATGCCGCGCAGGTTCGTGTAGCGCCAGTGCTCGTCCTTGATGGTCGGGACGGGCAGGGCGGCGCTGCGGTCGGCGGCCGCCTGACGGCGTTCGGCGAGGAAGGCCGTCATCCGACGGAGCCCTCCATCTGCAGCAGGATCAGGCGGTTCATCTCGACGGCGTACTCGAGCGGGAGCTCCTTGGTGATGGGCTCCACGAACCCGGCCACGATCATCGCCGAGGCCTCGGCCTCGCCCAGACCGCGGCTCATCAGGTAGTAGAGCTGCTCCTCGCCGATCTTCGAGACCGTGGCCTCGTGACCGATGTCGACCTCGTTCTCGCCGATGTTGATATACGGGAACGTGTCGGACTGCGAGTGCTCGTCCAGGATCAGCGCGTCGCAAACGACCTTCGAGCGCGATCCGTGCGCACCCGGGTTGACGCGCAGCAGGCCGCGGTACGAGGCCCGGCCGCCGTCCTTGGAGATCGACTTCGAGGTGATCACCGAGGAGGTGTGCGGCGCCATGTGCGTGATCTTCGCGCCGGCGTCCTGATGCTGACCCTCGCCCGCGAAGGCGATCGACAGCACCTCGCCGTGGGCGCGCTCGCCCTTCAGGATCACGGCCGGATACTTCATCGTCACCTTGGAGCCGAGGTTGCCGTCGACCCACTCCATCGTCGCGTCCTCCTCGGCGATGGCGCGCTTCGTGACGAGGTTGTAGACGTTGTTCGACCAGTTCTGGATGGTCGTGTAGCGACAGCGGCCGCCCTTGCGCACGATGATCTCGACGACCGCGGAGTGCAGCGAGTCGGACGAGTACGTGGGCGCGGTGCACCCCTCGACGTAGTGCACGTAGGCACCCTCGTCGACGATGATCAGCGTCCGCTCGAACTGGCCCATGTTCTGGGCGTTGATGCGGAAGTAGGCCTGCAGCGGCAGCTCGACCTTGACGCCCTTCGGCACGTAGATGAACGAGCCGCCCGACCACACGGCCGAGTTCAGCGCGGAGAACTTGTTGTCGTTCGCCGGGATCACCGTGGCCCAGTGCTCGCGGAACAGCTCCGGGTAGTCACGGAGCGCCTGGTCGGTGTCGCAGAAGATGACGCCCTTGTCCTCGAGGTCCTTCTGGAGGCTGTGGTACACGACCTCGGACTCGTACTGGGCGCCGACGCCGGCGAGGTACTTGCGCTCGGCCTGTGGGATGCCGAGGCGCTCGAACGTGTTCTTGATGTCCTCGGGGACGTCGTCCCAGGTGCGGGCGCTCTCCTCGGACGGCTTCAGGTAGTAGAAGATGTTCTCGAAGTCGATGCCGGAGAGGTCGGCACCCCAGCCGGGCATCGGCTTCTTGCGGAAGATCTCGTACGACTTCAGGCGATAGTCGAGCATCCACTCGGGCTCGGCCTTGTGGGCCGAGATCTGGCGGATGGTGTCCTCGGTCAGGCCGCGCTCGACCTTGATGACCGGCTTCTCGTCGTCGTGGAACCCGTACTTGTAGGAGTCGCCGATTCCCTCGATCGCCTTGGCGTCATTCTCGAGCGCGGACATTTCAGACCTCCGCCATGTGGGACGCGTAACCGGACCGTTCGAGCTCGTGCGCCAGCTCGGGCCCGCCGGAACGGACGATCCGACCGTCGATCAGCACGTGCACGTGGCTCGGCGTGATGTGGTCGAGGATCCGCTGGTAATGCGTGATCACGATCGCGCCCATCTCGGGGCCGATGTGGTGGTTCACGCCCTTCGCGACGACCTGGAGGGCGTCGATGTCGAGGCCGGAGTCGGTCTCGTCGAGGATCGCGAGCGACGGCTTGAGCATCGCCAGCTGCAGGATCTCGAGGCGCTTCTTCTCGCCGCCGGAGAAGCCGTCGTTGAGGTACCGGCTCGACATCTTGCGGTCGACCTCGAGCAGCTTCATCGCCTCCTCCATCTGCTTCCGGAACTCCGGGATCCGGATGGGGGTCTCGCGGTGGGCGTTCACGGCGGTGCGCAGGAAGTTCGCGACCGTCACGCCGGGCACGGCGTAGGGGTACTGGAAGCAGAGGAAGAGACCGAGCTTGGATCGCTCGTCGGCCTGGAGCTCGAGCACGTCGGTGCCGTCGAAGGTCACGTCGCCCGAGGTCACCTCGTAGCCGGGGTGGCCCATCAGGACGTGCGAGAGGGTCGACTTGCCGGACCCGTTCGGCCCCATGATCGCGTGGATCTCACCGCGCGAGACCTCGAGGTCGATGCCGCGGAGAATTTCCTTGTCGGAGTCGGTGATCTTGGCGTGAAGATTGCGGATGACGAGGTCAGCCACGGAAAAACGCTCCTTCGGCTGCGCGCTGGCGTGCCGGTTCAGGTTTGTCGCGATCGACTGTATCGAGTTTAGCAACCCGATGCTGTCGTAACTCCCGCGACTCCGCAGGCGTAACCGTTCAGGCCGGTCGGGGAGGGGTCGGCGGGTTGGGCTTGAAGTGGTCGAGTTGGCCCTGTTTTTGGCTTGAATAGGCGGAAGTGACCTGGCTTGCGGTGTCGAATACGACGCTGTGGAGCTGCGCGTATCGCAGAAGAGACTTTTTCTGATTACCATGATGACTATCAATATCAAGCAGGTTTCTCGAGATGGCCCGCTCGCGTACAGCCAGAAACGGCACCCTCATCCTAGGCGGCGGCTTCGCCGGCGCCTACGTCGCCCGGCTGCTCGGGCGGCGCGGGGCGACCATCGTCAGTCCCGAGAACTTCATGCTCTACACGCCGATGCTGGCGGAGGCCGCCTCGGGCACGCTCGAGCCGCGCCACGTCGTCGTGCCTCTGCGCATGATGTGCCA
>JBKJVI010000056.1:0-31409 GCA_046590225.1 Gaiella sp.
GCCGACGCGCGGACTCGAACCGCGGACCCCTTCATTACGAGTGAAGTGCTCTACCAGCTGAGCTACGTCGGCGCGCCCCGCATTGTAGGGACTCTCCCGGCCCGCTCGCGCGGTGGCTTCAGGCGGTGCGCCTGTACGCGATCTCCCACGCCGGCTCCCACATCGCTCCTGCGTCCTTCGACCGCTCCCAGAGCCAGCGAAAGCTGTCGGCCCCGATCTCGCAGAACACCATCCGTAGCTCCACCGGCACGCCCCCGCGCACGGTCGACATCTGCAGCACGAAGGTGTCGCCGTCGGTGCCGCCCGTGAGCGCGAAGTAGCTGCCCTGGTCGTCGACCCACGTCTGGCGCCAGAGATCTGCGTCGGCGTCGAAGACCGAGACGCCGAACCCCGTCAGCTCCATCGACGGTCGCCCCTCGAAGCGCTCGACGACGACCTTGTCGTCGAACTCGCGGGTGATCGTGTTCGTTCCCTCGCCGCCCTCCCAGCGGGCGTGCCAGGAGCCCAGCCAGAAATCGAGCTCGGAGCCGTTCATCCGCCTTGTCCTATCAGCTCGGCCGGGTGCCGTCTACGGCGCCGTGTCGTCGTTTGCTTCACGGAGAGCGCGGATGTCGATCAGATCCTGGTCACGACCGGCGAGGGTCTTGAGGTCGATCAGATCGTCATAGCCGGCGACCCAGACCGTGCCGATGGGGTACCGGCCGGGTACCGCGCCCGAACGGAGCCGCTCATAGTCCTCCGGCGTCTCGAGGGCACCGTCGAGGTGCTGGATCACGTCGAGGCGGCCGTGAGTCGTGCTCAGATCCCAGTTCGCACCGCCCCGCAGCGCTTCGGCGGAGAGTGGCACCGGCAGCTCTCTCGAATGGAACTCTCCCAGTGCGAGCATCTCTGCCTGGAGCTCGACGAGAGCGGCCCATAACCTGTCGAGGTTTGTGGCGTTCGGCGCGGGCACGATGTCGATGTCCTTCGTCGCTCGCGGATAGCCGTGGTAGCCAACAGCGAGACCCCCGACGAGGAGAAACTCGACCTCGTTGGCGACGAGGGTGGCGAGGATCGCGAACAGCCCTGTCTCTTCTGCGGGCTCAGATGACCCGCCGCCCGGAGCGTTGTCCGGACTCACGCGGCGCGCCCCGTGCCGCCGACAGGGACGAGGAGTCGGCTCAACTCCGTGGCCTCACGGACGCGTTGTTCGGGCGTCGTTGTGCGGAAGTTCGCCACGAGCTCCTGCTCCGAGATGTTCGGCCGCGGCAAGACGGCCACGTCGAGCCGAACGACGCGCCTCCCTTCCCCGATCGGGCTCCAGCCGAGCCGCTTGACTGCGGGGGCGACTCGACCGTGGGTCACAACACCCTCGACGTTCAACCGGTTGACCTCGTCGGCCAACGCGAGAAGCGGTCGCGACTCCAGCTCGTGTCGCGACGAGCCCGGACGCTCGACGACGGGGAGAACCCCGCGATCCACCCAGCGGTCGAGCGCCGTGACGCTGATCCTGAGCACAGCCGCTGCCTTCTTCTTCGGGATCGTCGGCCCGAGGGCTTCGCGCAGGCGAACCTCGACCTCACGAAGCGCCGTACGGACATCACGGTCTCGCGTCTTCACGATCGCGTGCCGTAGCTGCACGATGCTCTGCGCAAGATCGACCGGATCGAGGTGAGGCACGTTCCGAGCCTAGCAAATATTGGTGTTTTTTGCTCTTTTTTACTAATTTAACTCAGAAGGGCAGTGTCACGCGCACCGTCAAGCCCAGCCCGCCATCCCGACCCACATTCGCGACGCTCGCCGTCCCGCCGTGTGACTCGGCGATCGCTGCCGCGATCGCGAGGCCGAGGCCGGCGCCGCCGGCGTCACGCGAACGGGACGCGTCTCCGCGGTAGAAGCGCTCGAACGCGTGCGCGAGCTGGTTGCCCGAGAGACCCGGCCCCGCGTCGATCACCTCGACGACGGCGAGATCACCTTCGCGCACGACGCGCACGGTCGCCGTCGTTCCCGCCGGTGTGTGGGCGCGGACATTCGCGAGCAGGTTGTCGAGGATCTGACGTAGGCGCTCGCGATCGCCTTCCACCTCGACCCGGTCGGGCGCGTCGAGGTCGATCTGACGATCGGGATCGAGCATCCTCGCCGCCTCGACCGCATCGGTCGCGACGTCGACGAGGGCGACGGGCTTGCGCTCGAGCGGACGGCCCTGATCGAGGCGCGCGAGCAGGAGCAGATCGTCGACCAGCAGACCCATGCGCCGCGACTCCCGCTGGATCCCCGCCATCGCGCGTTCGAGATCGTCAGGCCGCTCGCGGGCGCCACGGTCGAACAGCTCCGCGTAGGCGCGCACCGCGGCGAGCGGCGTGCGAAGCTCGTGCGACGCGTCCGCGACGAACCGGCGCAGGCGCTGCTCGGAGGCCGTGCGCTCGTCGAACGCCTCCTCGATCTGCCCGAGCATCGTGTTCAGCGCTCCGCCGAGTCGGCCCACCTCCGTCCTTGGGTCGTCGTTGTCGACCCGCTTCGAGAGATCGCCGTCTGCGATCGCAGCTGCCGTCACCTCGATCCGTCCAAGCGGGCGCAGGCCGACACGCACGAGCCAGAGCCCCGCGAGGAGCGTCGCGATGAGCACCGATCCGGCGACGATGATCTCGACGACGAGCAGCTGATGGAGGGTGTCGTCGACCTCGTCGAGCGGGGCCGCCACGATGAGGATCTGACCGCTGTCGCCGAGTGGCTCGAGGCTCACACGGAAGCGCGTGCTCCCGCTGATCGCCGAGACGGTGAACGGCTCGTCTCCCTCCACCGCTGCTCGTGCGCGTTCTGCCGAGAGGACCGGTTGAGGCAGTGGCGTTTCACCAGGCCGCGTCCCGACGGAAGCCCAGCGGACAACACCACCGCTATCGACCGAGCCGACGTAGATGCCGGGGTTTGCCTCGCCGAGCGCGTCGAAGGCGCCGGGGCCGGGCCTCCCACGCCCGAGCGAGCGCTCGATCGTCTGCGCGCCCGCCGTCACCGTGCGATCGACGCGATCGACGAGGAACGAGCGCAGCGATGCGTATGTTGCGATGCCCGCGACGATCAGGCCCGCCGCGGTCAGCGAGACGACGACGGTGAGAAGACGCGCTCTCAGCGACACGGGTGGGGCGCCTCACGAAGATGTGCGGCAGGAACCCCGGGACGTTCCGGCGCCTGGCTGAAGCCAGGCGCCGAGGCGCTCACGGGAACGACGGGCGCCACCCCTACGACTCGCGCAGCGCGTAGCCGACGAGGCGCACCGTCTGGATCAGCGGCGGCCCGAGTGGATCGAGCTTCTTGCGGAGATAGCTGATGTACGTCTCCACGACATTCGCATCACCCCCGAAGTCGTAGTGCCAGACGTTGTCGAGGATCTGGCGCTTCGTCAGCACCCGCCTGGGGTTCAGCATCAGGAAGCGGAGCAACTCGAACTCGGTGCGCGTGAGCTCAACCGCCTGGTCTCCACGCCGCACCTCGCGCGTCGCCTCGTCGAGCGTGAGGTCGGCAAAACGCATCGCGCCGTCGGTCTCGCCGCGGGTTCGCCGCAGGACGGATTGCACGCGCGCGACGATCTCGGCGAGACTGAAGGGCTTCGTCACGTAGTCGTCGGCAAGTGCGAGCCCCGCGACCTTGTCCTCGGTCGCGTCCTTCGCCGTGAGGAAGATGACGGGGATCCGATGGTTGCCGTCCCTGAGGCGACGGGCGATCGAGAAGCCGTCGAGGTCGGGCAGCATCACGTCGAGCACGATCAGGTCGGGCCGGAACTCGTCGATCGCCTGCTCGGCCGCTCGACCCGCGCCGACCTCCATCGTCTCGTAGCCCTCGTAGCGGAGAGCGGTCGCGACCGCATCCGTGATCGAGGGCTCGTCGTCAACGACGAGCACCCGGGCGACACTCTTTGGGATTGCTGCGACCTCTGCCATCGCTCGTAGAGTGCCACGGGGTCCTGTGAGCCGCCTGTGCGACGGCTGTGGAGGAGAGAAGAGCACAGGATCAGGCGCAACCCGGGCGACCGGCTGAAGCGTCCGGCCACCCGCGCGCAGATCAGGCGTCGACCACGGCTGCGACGGGCAGCACGAGCTCCACCGCATCGCCCACGCTCACGGTGCCGGGCTGGAGCACGTCGGCGTTCAGGGCGATCCGGCCGCGGAACCGGCGACCGATGTCCTTCAGCACCTCCGGATCGCGCTCGAGCGTATCCGGGTCGACCGTCGTCATCGGGCAGCGCGCGCGGAGCGAGTCGAGCCGGATCACGGCGTCGCCGATGTGCAGATCTGCTCCCGCCCACCCGCGCTCGCCGAGACCCTCCACTCCACCGATGACGATGTTCGGTCGCAACCTGCGGACGTCGCGGCCGAATTCGGCTACGGCGCCGTCGGTCGCAACGAGGAGCGGGAGAATGTCGAACCGGGCGAGGCCATCGAACGCGACGAGCTCCGCGTCGTCGCCCGCCGCAGCCCGAACGAGCGCGAGCGCCTCCGGGGAGTCCCACGCATGACCGTCGACGAGCGGCCGACCGGTGCGATCGAGCGTGCCGTGCAGGCCGAGGAGGTGGTGCTGCCGGCGCGACGTGCGCACGCCCTCCGGACCACGAACATGGACGATCCGGTCGCCGGGGATGCCATTGGCAGTGAGCTCGGCCGTCTCGAGACGCTCGCCCGCGAGCGTCTTCACGGGATACCGCCAGAGCTGCTCGACGAAGAGGCTCATTGCGACGCCTCGATCAGAACCGCGGCCGCATCGCGGGCCGCACCGATCGGCTCGCATGAGCGCAGCACAGCGGCTTCGACCATGGCTCCGTCCAGAAGGACACCGATCATCCGGCCAAGCCGCTCCGGTTCGGCGTAGCCTCCGTCACGAGCGAGAGAGACGAGATAGGTCAAGAGGCTCTCCTTGTGGGCGGCGATGATTCGCCGGTGGGTGTCGTCGATCTCGGCCGTTTCAGCGGCCGAGTTGACGAAGGCGCAGCCGCGATAGCCGGGCGAGGAGGCCCACTCCGCAATCGCGTCGAACGCCGCGAGGAGCGGCTCATCGCCGGCCGTGCGGCGAGTGTCGACCGACGATGTGAACCACTCCATCCAGGTGGAGTGCCGATCGGTGAGCCACGCGGCGACGAGCTCACGCTTGGAGGGGTAGAGGGAGTAGAGCCGGCGAAGCGAGACTCCCGAGTCGTCGCGAATGTCTGCCATGCCGACGCCCGCGATTCCTCGCGCGTAGAAGACCGCGTTCGCCGACTGAAGTACGGCTGCGCGCGCCTCGACGTTGTCGAGGGAGGCTGCCGGACTCATCTGAGCGGTATCCCGCTGTCGTCACCTTCGACGCTGTCGTCACCTTCGACGCGAGGCCCGTGAATGCGTCGCTGCGCCTCGGTGATCGCGAGATCGTTGATGCTCGCCTCGCGCCGCCGCATCAATCCGTCGGCATCGAACTCCCAGAGCTCGTTGCCGTAGGAGCGAAACCAGTTGCCGTCGGCGTCGTGCCACTCGTACTGAAATCGCACGGCGATCCGATCGTTACCGAACGTCCAGAGATCCTTGCGCAGGACGTAGTCGAGCTCCTGCTCCCACTTGCGCGCGAGAAAGGCACGGATCTCCTCGCGACCCGTGACGAACTCGTCGCGATTGCGCCAGACCGAATCGATCGTGTAGGCAGCAGCGACGCGGTCGGGGTCGCAGGTGTTCCAGGCCGCCTCGGCGGCGAGCACCTTCAGGCGGGCGGTCGATGCGGTGAAGGGTGGGACGGGTGGGCGAGGTGTCATGGGCACTCCTGATGTGAGAACAGCTATTCTCAGTCTATGAGAACGGTCATTCTCATGTCAAGTCGCCAACGATCACGCCAGGGGGCGGGACTCAGGCGAACGCGCGCCGCAGCTGCACGAACAGCGCATCGAGCCACAGGCTCGGATTGACGTTGAACTCCTCGGCCGAGCGCCAGGATTCGCGCACGAGAGTTGCCGCACGCTCGGGCTTCCGGCCGAGATCGAGCGCGACATCGGCTCTCAGCTCCACGAGATGGTCGGCGTGGATCACCGTCGCCTCAGCACCATTCGCAACGACGACGAGGTCGCGGTACCACGCACCAAGCTCCTCGAGCTGGGCGAGCATCTCCTCGCGCTCGGCACCACGCTGCACACGCTTGACGCGCTGCTCGGCGTCCTTCGGGCTCAGATCGAGTCCCTCGACAACAGCCTCTTCCGCCTCCTTCGCCGAAGCTCCGATCAGTCCGATCGCCTCGAGTAACGTGCTCGAAGCCTCGGTGGAGTAGAACGAGGATGCGGAGTACGGGCCGCGAGCGGCCGCGATGATCGCGGAGCGCCGAGCACGAACCGCCGGATCGATCAGTCGCGCAGCACGATCGAGACGACCTGCAGCAACACGGGCGATCGCCTTTGCCTCGTTCTCGGAGAGCTCGGGTGCGCGCTCGTCCAGCCAGCCCCGCACTGCACGCTCCGACAGGCGCCGAAAGGGAACGAGCTGGCAACGCGAGCGGATCGTCTCCGGAATCGGCCCGAGCTCGTCGGCGACGAGCACGATCGTCGCGTAATCGGGCGGCTCCTCGAGATCCTTGAGCAGCGCGTCGGCCGCGTCGGGGTTGAGTCGGTGCGCCCCGAGCAGGAGGTAGACACGTCGATCCGCTTCGAACGGCCGCAGGTGAAGGTCGTGGTGGAGCTCTCGGATGACGTCGATCCGGATCATGTCGCCGAGCGGCTCGACGACCCTCAGGTCGGGATGTGTGCGCTCGCTGACCCGGCGCGGGTCTCCCAACAGAGCGCCGGCGAACGCGAACGCGGCGGCTTCCTTTCCGACCCCCGCAGATCCGTGGAAGAGAAATGCGTGCGCGTCTCCGTCGGCGAGCGCGGAGGAGAGCAGCCGCTTCGCCTCGGCCTGTTCAGGGATTCCGGCGAATGGCTCCATAGATCTCCTCGGCGATCAGCTCGGGTGCGACGGTTCCATCGACGGTCACGTAGCGCTTCGGAAAGCGCGCGGCAAGCTGCCGGTAGCCATCGGCTGCGCGTTCGTGGAAACCGTCGTCCTCGCGCTCGATCCGGTCGCGCTCGTCGCTCATCCGAGCGACGGCACGACCGGACTCGATGTCGATCAGGATCGTGCAGTCGGGCATCAGTCCGCCGACGGCCGCGAGGTTGAGCTCGAGCACCCGTTCGAGGCCGAGGCCCCGTGCAACCCCCTGGTACGCAACGGACGAGTCGACGTATCGATCGCAGAGCACGGTCGCTCCCCGGGCGAGCGCGGGCCGGATCAGCTCCTCGACGTGCTGGGCCCGGGAGGCGGCGTAGAGAGCGGCCTCGGCCCACGGTGCCATGTCCCCGCCGTGCAGGACGAGGTTGCGGATCTCCTCACCGAGCGGCGTCCCGCCCGGCTCGCGCGTGATCACGACCTCTGCACCCTCTGCCTCGAGCCGTGCGGCGAGGAGGCGTACCTGGGTCGTCTTGCCGGAGCCGTCGAGTCCTTCGAACGTGATGAACATCTGCCAGTACATTACGGCGATGGCGGTCATCGTCACCGGAGGAGCCGGATTCATCGGCTCACACGTCGTCGAAGCGCTCCTCGAGCGAGGCGACGAGGTGCACGTCGTCGACGATCTTTCGACGGGCTTCCGCGAGAACGTTCCCGCCACAGTGCCACTTCATGTGCATGACATCCGTGAGCCACTCAACGAGATCGTTCGGCAGGTGGACGTGCGGTCAATCGTCCATCTCGCGGCGCAGGCCGACGTGCGCGTTTCGGTCGAGGAGCCGGCACGCGATGCCGCGATCAACGTCCTCGGCTCCGTGAACGTGCTCGAAGCTGCCCGACTCGTCGGCGCTCGGGTGGTCTTCGCATCGACCGGCGGCGCGATCTACGGCGAGTGCCCACGACCTGCCCGCGAAGACGACCCTTGCCTGCCGCTCTCCCCCTACGGTGCGGCGAAGCTCGCCGCCGAAGGCTACCTCGGTGCCTTCGCCCGACTCCACGGCGTCCCTCATGTTGCCTTGCGCTTCGGGAACGTCTACGGGCCAAGACAGAACCCCCACGGCGAGGCCGGCGTCGTCGCGATCTTCCTCGGCCGACTCCAGGCCGAGCAGCAATGTCGCATCTTCGGGGACGGCTCGCAGAGCCGCGACTACGTCTACGCCGGTGACGTCGCCCGCGCCACGATCGCGGCACTCGACGGTGGCGTCGGCGGCGTGTTCAACGTCGGCACAGGGATCGCAACGACCGTCCTCGAGCTCTACGATGCGTGCCGACGGGCCACGGGCTCGGATGCGGCTGCCGTGCACGAGGCAGAACGGCCGGGCGAGCTCTTGCGGAGCGTTCTCGACGGAGAGCACGCGGCAGCGACGCTCGGCTTCCGCCCGGAAATGCTGCTCACGGATGGCATCGCTGCCACGTGGGCCGCCCTACCTCCGCTCAGCTAAGAACCTCTCACTCAAAGAAGGAGCGCAGCACTTCCGGGCGAAAGATTCCGCCGTGGATGTCTCCTTCCATCACAACGAGCAGCTCGTGCGCCCCTGGCGCATGGCGGCGTTCGTGGCCGCCGCGATCGCCGTGGTGGAGCTGCTCGTCCTGATCGTCGTCGGCGGCGCCCTGATCGCGAAGGCGTCGACCGCCACGTCGGCGAAGCCCGCCCAGAAGGCCGCCGTGACAAAGACAGCGGCCGTCAAACCCGGGTCGAGCTCCTCCGGGACAACAGTTCGTCGGACTGCAATTCCGGCTGCCCGCCTTCCGCGCACGCGCGTCTCCGTCGTCGTCCTCAACGGTGGCAGCAGGCAGGGTGCGGCGGCCGCCACGGCCGCCAAGGCATCACGACGTGGCTATCGCATCGGCGGCGTCGCAAACGCGCCCAGTTCCGATTTCACGCGCACGCTCGTGATGTATCGCCGGGGGTTCGAGGGTGAGGGCCGCCGACTCGCGAGCGACCTCGGGATCAAGATCGTCGGGCCACTCGACGGCCTCCGCGTGGCGCAGCTCCACGGCTCGCACGCGATCGTCGTTCTCGGCGGCTAGCTTCCCTCACCGACCGCAGGCAGGGTTCTCCGGGTCGTTGACGGCTGCCTTCGCGCGATCCAGCTCGCTGCGAGCGAAGGAGCCGTTCGGGTCGAGCGTGTACGCGGCGTTGAGCGCATAGTACGCACCACAGAGATCGCCCCTGATCGACCGGAACAGCCCGAGCTCGTACCAGGTGGCCGGGTTCTCCGGCTGGAGGCGTGTTGCTTGAAGGAGGAACGCATCGGCTCCCGGAGCGTCGTCGGCTGCTGTCGCGACCGCGGCTCGCCCGTAGAGCGGATCCGGGGCGAGCGGGTTCAGCCGCTGCGCGCGCCGCGCGATCGACCCGGCCGAGTCGATCCTGCCCGCCGTGATCTGCGCGTACGTGCGCTCCACCGAGCGCGTCGAGAGCGCAGGGGCCACGAGCACCCAGGCAGCTGCAACCGCAGCGACGACGGCCCCGGCCGTAACGAGCCTGTCTGCCTGAGCCGCGGGCGGCCGACCAGCACCGAGAAGCACGGCAGCAACGAGCATGGTCGGAGCAGCGACCGCCAGGAAGTCGAGATCCAGATCGACAAGCGCATGAAGGCCGAAAGCCAGCGGCAGGCCGACCAGGCCGACAGCAGCCCCGCGCTCGTCGTCCTCGAGGCGACCGAGCGTCGCCCGGATCCCGAGAACGAGCCCGACGACGAAGGTCAGGCCCAGCAGGAACCCGGGCAGGCCCGTCTCCGACAGGAGCTGCAGCGGAACGCTGTGAGGGGAGCTGACGGGCTGCGCATTGCTCCGCACGCGCTTGCGAGCGATCTCGAAGGTCGAGGCTCCGGTGCCTCCCGCCGGATTCGCGCGGAAAATCTGCCACGCCTCTCCCCACCAGACCGACCGACCGTTGGTGCCGACCTCGACGAGGCGATCGGGGCGGTTGGCGATCTCACCCGAGCTCGTGAGCTGGTTCCCGGCCCACCTGACCGGGTTCCCGACGGTCGTCACGAGACCGAGCAGACCGACTGCGAACAGGATCGCCACGGCCGAGAGCAGGACCCGCACGACCGTTCGTCGCCGCGTCTCGACGAGTCGCACGACGGGTACCTTGCTCACGGCGACGAGCACGACCACGACGCCGAGCACGCTCAGCACACCGAGGGTCGTGCCGCTCGAGACACGCTCTACCGAAGCAGATCCGTCCTCGACGAGCGCGGGCTGCGTGAAGGCCCAGCCCGCGACGAAAAGGCCCGGCCCGCAGGCGAGGAGAGCGAAGAGCGAGGCCTCCGCCCGACCCGGCGACAGTGCCAACACGAGCGCCACCACCACGAGCCCGGCGACCAGTCCGGCGCGAGACTGGGTGAGGAGAATCGCGAGCGTTGCGATGTAGAGGAGAAGTGCGCCGAGAGGACGGCCGAAGCGATCGCGCACCGTCGCGACGAGCCACAGTCCGAGGCCGAGCGCAGCGTCGGCAAGAAGCGCGAGTGCGTTCCAGTAGCCGATCGAGCCCCGCAGCCGCGTGACGCGGCCCGCATCGTCTGGCCCAAGCGAAGGCACCACCTTGCCGAGTAGCGCCCAGCAGAGAGCCGCACCAAGCGCGGCTGCGAGAACGAGCGCCACAGCCGTGACGGGACGTCCGGGCCGAACCGCGGCCGCCAGTCCGACGACGCCGAAGGCGAGAAGCACGAGGCCCTTGCCAAGCGCGTCGAAGGAACGGTCGCCTGCGATCGACCACCAGACGGTCAGCGCTGTCCACACGACGAGAGCTGTCGCGGAAGCGACGGCGACGAAACCCGAACGATCGAGGCGAGGCATGACCACGGCCCCGCGCGTCCAGCAGACCAAAAGGAGCGTCGCGACAATCAGTGCCGCGAAGCCAAGCGTCGCAACCGCGCGTACGCCCGACGCACCTCCGGCGAAGAACGCCCAAACGACGAGCACACTGGTGGCGACGAGGATCGCCGCCGCGAGGTCGGGACGCATCGAGCGTGAGGCGCCGTCCATCGCGGGGCACGGTACCACCACGACGGGTCGGTTCCCCACCCGCCAATACTTACAATTCGTTTACCCTCCACATACCACTGCCTCAATGGCAGCCGGGAGACTTGCAAGACTCTCGGCACCCGCGCGCCGACCCCACCATGCGTCGACTCCTCCGCCCCCATCGTGCAGTTCTGCTCGGCCTCGTGGCTCTGAGCCTTCTCGTCGTGTCGGCCGTTCTCAGCTCGCCCGCGATGGCAAAGCAGAAGCCGTGTTATCAGCAGGTGATCGACGACTGGTTCGACGACGGTCGCGTCAACAAGATTTACCCACTCTCGTGCTATCCCGAGGCGATCAAGAACCTCCCTCCCGACATCCTCATCTACGGGAACGCCGAGGACGAGATCGGCCGCGCCCTGGCGTACGCGAAGCAGGGAAAGCCTGACCCGGGCGGCAAGGATCCAACGCCGACGAAGACCGACACGTCGAAGACCGACACGACGGAAACAGGCACGACGAAGACGGTTACGACCGGGACGGACACGACAGCGACGAACACGTCGGGCCCGTCATCGGTCCCTGTTCCGCTGCTCGTGCTCGGCGGACTCGCCGTTCTCCTGCTCGCGGCTGGCTCGGCCAGCTACCTCCGCCGCCGCATGAACGGCGACGCGGACGACGACGGTTCGGCAACACCACCGCCCGCCGCCTAGCCGCACCGGTAAACTCTGTCGACCGACCGGGGCGCCATTTTCCTGCAAATTGCATGAAAATGACGAAAAACGGGTGCCGTCCGATGCACCTCCTAGCATCCCGAATCCCTCCCAGCGTCGCACCACGCGGGACGGAGGACATTTTTCCCTTGATCGACGGACGGCCGGGAGGCAGGCATGGCAACCACGAAGGCAACACCAGCAGTCGAGACGGCAGCAACGCTCCTCACGACGGATGACTACGTCAACACTGTCGTCGACGACAGTGCGAGCATCACCCCACAGCGCTTCTTCACGATCCCCGGTCGCGACCCGTTCGACGAGATCGAGTGGGAATCGCGCCACGCCCTGATCCCGGGCAAGGACGGTCCGGCCTTCGATCAGAAGGACGTTGAGTTCCCCAAGTTCTGGTCGCAGACGGCAACGAACATCGTCTCCCAGAAGTACTTCCGCGGTCGCATGACCTCCCCCGAGCGCGAGCGCTCTGTGAAGCAGATGGTCGGCCGGGTCGTCGACACGATCGGCGGCTGGGGTCGTCAGGGCGCGTACTTCGCGACGACCGAAGAGGCCGACACGTTCGAGGCGGAGTTGAAGGCGATCCTCGTCAACCAGATCGCGTCCTTCAATTCTCCCGTCTGGTTCAACGTCGGGTTCGAGGAGAAGCCGCAGTGCTCCGCGTGCTTCATTCTCTCGATCGACGACTCGATGGACTCGATCCTCGACTGGATTCGCCGCGAAGGCGTCATCTTCCGCGGCGGCTCAGGATCGGGCATCAACCTCTCTCGTCTGCGCTCCTCGCAGGAGCAGCTGTCGAAGGGTGGCTACGCATCCGGTCCGGTCTCGTTCATGCGTGGCGCCGACGCGTCCGCCGGCACGATCAAGTCGGGCGGCAAGACGCGGCGCGCGGCGAAGATGGTCGTGCTCGACATCGATCATCCCGACGTCGACGAGTTCATCTGGTGCAAAGCCAAGGAAGAGCGCAAGGCTCGCGTGCTCGAGCAGGCGGGCTATGACATGTCGCTCGACTCGCCCGACTGGGGCTCGATCCAGTACCAGAACGCCAACAACTCGGTGCGCGTCACGGACGCGTTCATGGAGGCCGTCGTCGAAGGCAAGGAGTGGAACCTCACCGCCCGCACGGATGGCTCCGTCGTCCGCTCGGTTGCCGCGCGCGATCTCATGAAGGACATCGCGGAGGCCTCCTGGCAGTGCGCCGATCCGGGCGTGCAGTACGACACGACGATCAACGCGTGGCACACGAGCCCGAACACGGGCCGGATCAACGCGTCGAACCCCTGCTCGGAGTACATGCACGTCGACGACTCGGCCTGCAATCTCTCGTCGTTGAACCTGATGAAGTTCCGCAAGGAAGACGGCGAGTTCGACGTACCGATGTTCGAGCACGCGGTCGACGTGATGTTCCTCGCGCAGGAGATCATCGTCGGCTACTCGTCGTATCCGACGCCGGAGATCGGCCGCAACGCGCTCAAGTTCCGCCAGCTCGGCCTCGGCTACGCGAACCTTGGTGCGCTGCTCATGGCTCGCGGCCTCCCGTACGACTCCGACGAGGGTCGCGCGTACGCAGCCGCGATCACGGCGATCATGACCGGACGGGGCTACCGTAAATCGGCCGAGATCTCGAAGCGGATGGGCCCGCACGCGGGCTACGCCGAGAACGCTGCAGCGATGCTGGGCGTCATCTCCAAGCACCGCGCGGCGGTCGGCAACATCCAGCACACGGATTCGGTTCCGGACGACATGCTGTCGGCGGCCCGCAGGGCCTGGGACGACGCGCTCGATCTCGGCGAGGTAGCCGGCTTCCGCAACGCGCAGGCGACCGTGCTCGCGCCGACCGGGACGATCAGCTTCATGATGGATTGCGACACGACGGGCGTCGAGCCCGACTTCTCGCTCGTCAAGTCGAAGAAGCTCGTCGGCGGCGGTGAGTTGACCATCGTCAACAAGACGGTGCCGATGGCCCTCAGCGAGCTCGGCTACGCGACGCGGGAGGTCGAGGAGATCACCGCCTACATCGACGAGCGCGGCAGCGTGATCGGCGCTCCGCACCTGAAGAACGAGCACTACCCGGTGTTCGACTGCGCCATCGGCGAGCGCGCGATCCACTACATGGGTCACGTCAAGATGATGGGTGCCGTGCAGCCGTTCATCTCGGGTGCGATCTCGAAGACCGTGAACCTGCCGGAGGAGACGTCGGTCGGCGAGGTATCGCAGCTGCTGATCGAGGCGTGGCAGCTCGGCGTCAAGGCGATCGCGATCTACCGCGACAACTGCAAGGTCGCCCAGCCGCTCTCGGGCTCGAAGGACACGTCCGAGCAGGGCAGGATCGCGCAGATCCATGCGCTCGGTGGCGTCGTCGCCGCACCGAAGCGACGCCGGCTGCCGGACGACCGCACCGAGGTCGGCCGCAAGTTCCGCGTCGGCGAGTACGAGGGATACATCCACGTCGGCCTCTTCGATGACGGCACGCCTGGCGACATCTTCGTGGACATCGCGAAGGAGGGCACGACGCTCGCCGGCCTGATGAACTCGTTCATGATCTCGGTCTCGCTCGGCCTCCAGTACGGGGTGCCGCTCGAGGTGTACGTCTCGAAGTTCAGCCACATGCGGTTCGAGCCGAGCGGAATGACGAACGACGCGGACATCCGCATCGCGAAGTCGCTCGTCGACTACATCTTCCGCTGGATGGGCAAGAAGTTCCTCACAGCCGATCAGCAGGAAGAGGCCGGGATTCTGACGCCCGAGGTGAAGGCGCGACTCGCAGCCGCGTACGCCGCGGGCGAGGCCGCGGCACCGCAGGTGCACGATGCGCCGCCGCCCGGCCAGACGGCCCTCTTCAACAGCTGGGAGGACGCTGTGGAGTGCTCGAAGTGCGGCGGCAGCATGGTGCGAACCGGTAGCTGCTACACGTGCCGCGACTGCGGCACGAACACCGGTTGCAGCTGACTTGCCCACAGCACGCTGATGTCCGCTAACTGAGCGTCCAAATGTCCGCGTTTCTTGCATCGGGCTGTCCGCGAGGGCAGCCCGATGCATTTGCGCCCTGATTGAACCGATTTGATCGACGAGAAGGGAGACGCCTTGGGTTTGGTGAAACCTGCTGCCACGCCGGAAACTGGAGCCCAGCGAAGGCGAGCCCCGCGGATACCGTGATTCGCGCATCACACGCTCCGGCGCAGGGAGCGCGCATAGGCCCGAGTGTCGGCCGAGCTACATTTTGCGGGTGAGCTCCGCGAGCGTCGACCATCGGCATGGCAGGATTGTTCATCGTCATGGAGGCGCGGGCGCACATCGCCACGCTTACGCGTGGCGCCTGTCGGCGCCACTTGCCGGTGACGCAGACGAGCACTTTCACGACCACGGCCACCCACACGAGCAGGGCACGCATGGTCACTCGCATGGGCTGATCGATCGGTCGATCACGCGGTCGCGCGATGGGGTGCGAACGGTGTTGCTCAGTCTGGCCGTCCTGGCCGTAACCGCCCTTGCACAAGCATCGATTTTCGTTACGTCGGGGTCGGTAGCGCTCCTTGCTGACGTGATCCACAACGTTGGTGATGCTCTGACGGCGGTTCCGCTCGCTATAGCGTTCTGGTCGCGGTCGTTGCGTGCCGAGAAGGCGGCTGGTTTGTTCGTTGTCGGCGCGATCTTTGTCTCGGCTTGTGTGGCACTGTACGAGACGATCCAGCGTCTGATCCATCCTCAGCCACCGTCGCACCTGTGGGTACTCGCGGCCGCGGGCCTCTTTGGTTTTGTCGGCAATGAGGTCGCGGCCCAGGTGCGACTGCGCGGCGGTCGCCGGCTGCGCAGCCCTGCGCTCGTCGCGGACGGTAAGCACGCTCGGGTCGACGGATTCGTCTCGCTCGGCGTCGTCGCAAGCGCTGCCCTCGTCGCGTTCGGGCTACCGCGCGCCGATCCCATCATGGGTCTCTTCATCACTGCACTGATCCTCAAGATCACCTGCGACTCGTGGCGCATCATCCGCGCGACCGAACCCGGAGAAGATCCAGGCGACCACCACCACTGAGAACACGCTTCCAGGTCGTCGGCTGCCCTTCATCACACCAAGTGGCACCCGCTTCGTCGTCGGAACCTGCCCATCGGATACCGTCTCCTCGTTGGACACACGCGAGAAACGCGATACGCAAGCGCCGCGTCGGATGACACCGAGGAAACCGTGATCTATTGGCCTGCGAGATCGATCAGCAGCAGCTGTCGGTGCAACCCTCGCCGCGCCAGCTTTCGCGGCCTTCCTTGAGCGCGACGGCGGCGATTGCGAGTGCGGTGAGCGGGTCGGCCCACCACCAACTGAGCAGCGCGTTCGCGCTGAGCCCGATCAGGAGCGCGACCGAGAGGTAGGCACACAGGCTCGTCTGAGAGGCCTCCTTCACGGCTGCCGAGGAGTTGAGCTTGCGTCCGACGTGCTTCTTCGCCCGGGCGAGCAGCGGCATCGTGACGGCGGTGAAGGCCGCGAGAGCGATCCCCACCCAGCTCGACTGCGGGTGATCGGCGTTGATCAGCGTTCGTGTAGCTTCGACACCGACGTATGCAGCGAGGACGTAGAAGCTGACTGCGATCATCTGTTGTGCCCGTCGCTCTGCAACAGTTGAGCCGATCCGGATGCCGGTGAAGAGCCAGACGACGACGAGTCCGGCGACGGCTTCGATCAGGCTGTCGGCCCCGAATCCGATCAGGGCGATCGAGCCTGCTGCCATTCCGGCGGCGATCGCGATCGCGAACTCGACGATGTGCCAGCCGATCCCGATCCAGGCGAGCAGTCGGGCCCGCTGCTCCAGACCCGCGCGCTCAGCCGGCGCGAGACCGACGAGAGGAAGCGAGCGAGTCGGCGCCGCCGTGGGGCTGAGCTGGATCAGGCCGCTCCCGCGTTCAGACACGAGTCGCGACCATGTCTCCGAGTTGCAACACCGTGGCGAGCAGCTCTCGGCCTGCGTCTGTGAGCGAGTAGAGCACCATCTTCCCGTCGCGGCGGGAGCTCACGATCCCTTGTGCCCTCAGCCTGCGGGCGTGATGGGAGACGAGACCCTGCGGCCGCTCGAGAATCCACGAGAGGTCGCAGACGCAGAGCTCATTGGCCTCGAGCAACGTTGCCGCGAGCATCAACCTCGTCGGATCAGCGAGAGCGCCCGCGCGGGCTGCAGCAACCTCAGCGATCTCGCTCACAAGCCTCCGCCCCCGCAGCGTCTCGGCCAGCGGGAGGTCGAGGCAAAGCAGATCGCAGTGCTCGATCGTCATTTCAACATACTAACGTTCGTCGATTCGTAGTGCCGGATCAGAGGGCTCAGTACGGCGCAGCGGCCGCTGACTTCTTGGCGATCTGGCCGGACGCTACGGACGACGCGCAGCAGCGTCGAAGCGTCTCGATGAAGGCGTGCTCCCCCGGAGAGAACGGGCGTCCCGCGAGCCGGGCAACCGAGAAGTTTCGGGTCAGCGGTTCGCTGCCCGAGAGCCGGAATCGTTCGAGCTCGCCGCGTTCGATTTCTTCGGCGACGGCGTGGCGTGAAAGGAACGCAAAGCCGAGCCCAGCGCGAGCGGCGCGTTTGACGGCTTCGCTGGAGCCGAGTTCCCAGGTTCCGGCGGGCTCGACGCCGGCGGCTCGCAGCTCTGCGTCGGCGAGGGCCTGGGTGCTCGAGCCGGTCTCGCGGGCGAGCAACATCTCGCGTGCGAGCGCGGCCGGCTCGACCTTGCCCCGTTTGAGCGGGAGGAGCCCGGGTTGAGCGACACCCACGATCTCGTCGTCGGCGAACGGTTCGAGCTCGATGCGATCTCCCGCATCGGGTGTTCCGACGATCGCGAGCTGGACACGGCCGCCGAGCAGTCGTTCGAGGATCTCGTCGGTCGCGGCGATCTCGACGTGGACGCGGACGTTCGGATAGTCGGCGCGAAAGCAGCCGAGCGTGTCCGGGAGGAGATAGACGCCTGGAGCGGTTGAGGCGCCGAGGTGGATCGTGCCGGTCTGGAGGCCGGAAAGAGCTGCGAGTTCCTCCTCGCCGGCGCCGAGCGCGGCGAGTGCCTGCGCTGCCCGGCCGGCGAGCACTTTGCCTGCGTCGGTGAGCCGGCTGCCGCGGCCGTTTCGCTCCACGAGCCGCTGTCCGGCCGCGAGCTCGAGTAGCCGTACGTGTTCGCTCACGCTCGACTGGCCGATTCCGATCGCCTGAGCCGCCGCGGACAGTGACCCACTCCGCTCGATCTCGACGAGCAGCCGCATCCGGGTCGTGTCCCAGAGAGCCGCGAGGGGTGTGCGCAGATGTTCGTCTGTGGCGATGTGGGTCATCGTGAGGTTCGCTGGCAACGATATTCTACTCGCCATAGGCTGGTCGCGTGATCTTGCGCCCGTTCATCTTCGAGCCGACGTCGTGTGCGAGCTACCTGTTCGGCTGTACCTCGCTGCATCAGCTCGCGATCGTCGACCCCCACATCGAGCTCGTGGATCGGTACGTCGAGACGGCGGAGGCGATCGGCTCACCGATCGTGGCCCTGTTCGAGACGCACGTGCAGGCAGACCACGTCTCCGGTCTCCCGGCGCTCGTCGAGCGGACCGGCGCGACCGCGTACCTTCCCGAGAACGCCGGCGTCGAGTTCGAGCATGTCGAGCTCGGCGACGGGGATGTGGTAGAGCTCGGCAACACGATCGTGACTGCGATCACGACGCCCGGGCATGCTCCCCAGCATCTCGCCTTCACGGTCGCGGATCGGCGCCGCGACACAACTGAGCCGTGGCTTGTCTTCACCGGTGATTCGCTGCTTGTGGGTGACGTTGGCCGACCCGATCTGCACGCTCAAGGCGATCCCGAGCCGCTCGCCCGCGAGCTCCACGACTCCGTGCAGAAGCTGTTACAACTGCCCGACGGTGTGATCGTGTATCCGAGTCATATCGGCGGCTCGGTCTGTGGTCGCGGCTTGTCGAGCAATCCGTTCTCCTCGATCGGGTTCGAACGCGACCACAACCAGGCGCTCCAGCAGGGCGACGAGGACGCGTTCGTGAAGGCGCTGCTTACGGACATGCCTCCGCCGCCTGTTGGCCAGGCCGCGATCGTCGCCGCGAACCGCAGCGGCCGCGCGCCTCAGCCCGTTTGAGCGCCGTTCAGTGACCACAGCTCAGCTCGGCCTGCGGGCAAACGCGCCCCAGTTCGCGCTTCTCGTCGGCATCAATGCGCTCGTCGGCGCGATGGTCGGTCTCGAGCGAACGGTGCTGCCGCTAATCGGCGAGCAGGACTTCGGGCTCACCTCGAAGACCGCGATCCTCACCTTCATCGTCGCCTTCGGCGCCACGAAGGCCCTGACGAACCTCGCCGCCGGAACGCTGGCGGACAGGGTCGGCCGGAGGCGGCTGCTCGTCCTCGGTTGGCTGCTCGCGCTTCCCGTGCCGATTCTGATCGGTGTCGCACCGAATTGGGGGTTCATCGTCGCCGCGAACCTGTTCCTCGGCGCCTGCCAGGGACTCGCCTGGTCGATGACTGTGGTGATGAAGATCGACCTCGTCGGACCGACGCGCCGCGGGCTCGCGCTCGGATTCAACGAAGCCGCCGGCTACCTCGGAGTAGCCACCGCCGCCTTCATCACGGGCCTCCTCGCTGCCTCGATCGCACCCCGCACCGTCGTCTGGCTAGGAGGTGCTGTCATCGCAGTCGTTGGCCTTCTCGTCTCGTTCCTGTTCGTCCGTGATACCCACGCCCACGTCGCCACCGAGCAGGCGGGCCACGGCGGCCGCGAACACAAGATCTCGCTGCGGGAAGCATTCCCCCTCGTCTCGTACCGCGACCCTGTCCTCCGGGCCTGCTCGCAGGCGGGGTTGGTCAACAACCTGAACGACGCCCTCGCCTGGGGACTTGCCCCCCTCTACCTGGCCGCGGACGGCGCCAGCAGCAGTCAGATCGGCGCCGTCGCCGCCGTCTACCCGGCGACCTGGGGAGTCGGGCAACTCGGCACCGGCTGGCTCTCCGATCACGTCGGCCGCAAGCCGTTGATCGCGCTCGGCATGCTCGTCCAGGGAGCCGCGCTCACGCTCCTCGTCGCCGGCGGCGGCGCCTTCGTTCCCGCGCTCCTCGCCGCGATCCTGCTCGGCGCCGGTACCGCGATGGTCTACCCGACCCTGATCGCGGCCGTCTCCGACGCGGTCGAACCCCGCGACCGCGCCCAAGCGGTCGGCATCTACCGCTTCTGGCGCGACACCGGCTTCGTCGCCGGAGGCCTCACAGCAGGCATCGTCGCCGACGCCGCCGGCACAAGCGGCGCAATCGCCCTCGTCGCCGCTCTTACCGCCGCAAGCGGCATCTGGGTCACCGTAACTCACTGGGACGAACGACCCCGCCGAACTGCAGGCTGAGTACTGGACATGTCGCGGCAAAAGACACATGATGTTGTCGTGCTTGTCCAGGCCGAACGGCACACCCTCGACGAGCTTTACACGCTCGCGCAGACCCGCATCTGTCGATATCTCCCGGAAGCGGCGCAGGCGGCGATCTGCGACGGCGCGCTGATGATCGACATCCGCTCCGACCTCGACCGGGAGCGCGACGGCATCGTCCCGGGCTCGATCCACATCCCACGCACCGTTCTCGAATGGCGCACAGACCCCGACAGCCCCTCGCGCAACCCTCACATCGGCGTCCTCGACCAGCCGCTCATCCTGCTCTGCGACCACGGCTGCTCCTCCGTCTTCGCAGCCGACACACTCGTCCAACTCGGCTTCAGTCGAGCAGGCGACGTCATCGGCGGCTACGCCGCCTGGGCCAACGCCGGCCTACCCACGGCGGCTGCCCCGCAGCATCGGCGAGCATCGGGCGAGCCCGCCGGAATGACCGATCCGGATCAGTGATCTCTGGGCCTGGGGTCACGGGGTGCCGGAAGCGGCTGCGCGATCGAGCTCGAGCTGTCTGAGCTCGATGCGTCGGATCTTCCCCGTCAGCGTCTTCGGCAGGTCGGGTACGAACTCGATCAGGCGCGGGTAGGCATACGCCGAGAGTCGCCCGCGGACGAACGCCTTGATCTCGGCAGCAAGGTCGTCGGACGGCACGTACCCTCCGGCGAGGACGACAAACGCCTTGACGACGTTCCCGCGCAGCTCGTCGGGCGACGCCACCGCTGCCGCCTCCCTGACGGCAGGATGCTCGAGGCAGGCCGACTCGACTTCGAAAGGACCGATCCGGTATCCGGCCGCGATGATCACGTCGTCGGCACGCCCGACGTACCAGTAGTACCCGTCCTCGTCCTGCACGGCAGCGTCTTTCGTGTGGAACCAGTCGCCGCCGAATGTCTCCTCCCCCGCCTCGGCGTTCCTCCAGTAGCCGAGCGGATAGTGCAGGTTGGAGCGCGCGCGCAGGCAGATTTCGCCGCGCTCCCCGACCGCGACGGGCTGCTCGTCCTCGTCGAGGATCTGCACGTCCCACCCCGGCATCGGCTTCCCCATCGATCCCTCGCGGACCTCCATGACCGGGTAGTTCGCAACGAGCGGGTACGACTCCGTCAGCCCGTAGTAGTCGAGCACCGTGACGCCGTATTGCTCGCGGAACCAGCGGATCGCCTCCGGGTTCAGCGGCTCGCCAGCCGAGCAGACCCGGCGAAACGACTGCGGGAAGAGCGTTCCCGCGTCCTCGATCGCCATCATCGAACGCATTGCCGTCGGCGTCGTGAAGACGTTCGTCACCTGGTGACGGCCGAGAAACGCGAGCTGCTTTGCGGGATCAAAGCCGGCCTCGCGCCGATACACACATTGCAGCGCACCGAGGCGCCACGGCCCGAGCAGCGGCGCGATCCCCGCCGCCCACGCCCACTCCCCCATCCCGTGAAACCGCTCGCCATCCTGCACCTCATGGCAATAACGAAATTCCTCGTGGCCCAGGATGTAGCGATGCGCATGAACGACTCCCTTTGCCAGCCCCGTCGTACCTGACGTGTAGTAGAGCTGGGCGGGATCGTCCGCCGCGGTGTCCACACAGACGAAGTCGGTGGGCGCGTCGCGCAGCGTGCCCGGCGCGAGCACGAGCACGTCGGGAGCCCCGGGGGATCCGAAGCGGGGGGCGTTCTCGGAGTCCGTGACAAGAAGTCGTGCCTCGGAGTCCGAGAGTCGGTGCTCGATGCCGTCGTCGCCGTACAGCACCGACATCGAGAGCAAAATCGCGCCGAGCTTCCAGACGCCGAAGAAGATTGCTGCCGTCTCGGGCGTGGCTGGAAGTACCACTGCGACTCGGTCTCCGCGTTCGACGCCGTGGGCTGCGAGCGTGTGTGCAGCCTGGTTGGCGAGATCCTGCAGAGCGCCCCAGTCGAGCGCACGAACGGTCCCGTCGAAGCTCTCCCAGATCATCGCCGGCTTCTCGCGCGGGTGCCTGTCACAGACATCCGCGGCGATGTTGTAGCGCGCCGGCACCTCCCACCGGTGGGTCGCGCACAGCTCGTGATAGCTCGAATTACTCATGCTGGGCTCCTCATCCACTCCGCAGCATCGCAACCGCCGCGAGGACGAGATCGGATCATCGCACGTCATCTGAGGCCCGTCGATCGTAAGCATTGGGTGAAGATTCCCAACCCGCGGCGAGTCCGTCCGTCTCTTTCATCATGGGCGCTGAAGACACGACTGCCGGGGGAGACGTGGTCTACCTGCTCGCGGAGCTCCGTTCCGCCGAACAGGGGCCGGTCCACGAGATCGGCTCGCGTGCACGCGTGCTCGAGGCCGACGGCGACCGGCTGACGCTCGCCGTCGGCTACGGCCGCTTCGAGAGCGTCGTCACATGCTCACGGGGTCTCGTCGCCCGGCAGCGGCACGCGCTCTCACGACGTGCTCTGCGTTCAGATCGCTGGTCGACGGCCTGACGCCGGCTACTCGGCGTCGATTCCCTTGGCGCGAAGCTCGGCGCGGGCCTGCTCTGTCTTGCCCGGCTCGACGCCGAGCGCCCGCAACACCGAGTCGGCCTTGAGGAACTGCACCTCGTCGTACTGAACGATCTGAACGAGGTTGCCGAAGGGGTCACTGAAGTCCAACCCGCGACCCGGGAGCACCTCCACTCCTGCTGCTTCGATCGCGTCCCGTGTCGCGCTCCTGTCGTCGACCACGAGTCCGAAGTGGCGATGGTCATCGGCGCCCTGGGTTCGACCGCGCGAGAGTGCGATGAACTGATCGCCGATGTCGATGAACGCCATCTGCGCCGATCGACCCCGAAGAACGAGATCGAAGATGCTGCCGTAGAACGCGAGCGCCTCGTCGATGTCGCCCACCTCGAGAGCGACATGGTTAATTCCGACGAGCTTCGGTCGCTGCATCGTCCATCAGCGTAGTGGGAAGGCTCCGTCGCTGGTCTCACGGGTGAGGAAGGAGAACCCGGCCGAACGGCCAATTCCGTCAGTCTCACGATGAGACCAAGCGCCGACAGCCGAAACGATGACGTGGTCTACCTCCTCGCCGAGCTTCGCTGTGAGGGGAACGGATCTGTCCTCGAGATCGGCTCCCGCGCGCGTGTGCTCGAGAGCGACGGCGACCGCGTGACGCTTGCGGTTTCGCACGGCGGTGGCGAGGACATCGTCACCTGTTCACGTGCCCTCGTGGGACGCAGAGAGCGGTCGCTCACCGGTCGCCGTACGCTGCGGCCGAGCTCGCGCCCCGCTTTCTGATCGCTACCCAACGGATGCGCGGTGTGCTGTCAACCCGGACGACCGGCTGGAGCTGTCTCCGCGGCGATGCTACTATTACTTGCGCGATCAACCATCTATGGAACTCGGCCTCTACACCTTCGCGGAGCTCACACCCGATCCGGCGGGGGGTCGCACGATCTCACCCGCCCAACGCCTCCGCAATCTCATCGAGGAGGCGACGCTTGCAGACGAGGTCGGCCTCGACGTCTTCGCGATCGGCGAGCATCACCGGCCCGACTTCGCCGTCTCTGCGCCGGTCGTGGCGCTCGCTGCAGCGGCCGAGCGTACGTCGCGCATCCGGCTGAGCAGCGCCGTCACGGTGCTGAGCTCGGACGATCCCGTGCGGGTCTTCCAGCAGTTCTCGACCCTTGACCTGCTCTCCGGCGGGCGCGCAGAGATCATGGCTGGCCGCGGCTCGTTCATCGAGTCCTTCCCCCTGTTTGGCTACGACCTGGCCCACTACGACGAGCTGTTCGCCGAGAAGCTGGACCTCCTGCTCCGACTCCGAGAGGCCGAGCACGTCACATGGTCCGGCCGGCTCCGTCCTCCGCTCGACGACGCGGGGATCTACCCGAGACCCACGCAGGATCCGCTCCCGGTCTGGATCGCCGTCGGCGGAAACCCCGCGTCCGCCGCCAGGGCCGGGTCGCTCGGTCTCCCAATGGCGCTTGCGATCATCGGCGGCATGCCGGAGCGTTTCGCGCCGTTCGCCGAGATCCACCGGCGGGCCGCGCTCGAGGCCGGTCACACCGTGCCCGCGCTGAGCATCAACTCGCACGGCTTCATCGCCGACACTTCTCAGGCTGCGGCAGACGCGTCCTGGCCCCAATTCGATGCGATGATGACCAAGATCGGGCGTGAGCGAGGCTGGTCGCCGATGAGTCGCGACGACTTCGAGGCAACGCGCACGCTCCGCGGTGCGAACTTCGTGGGCAGCCCCCAGGAAGTCGTCGAGAAGATCCTCTTCCAGCACGAGATCTTCGGCCACGAGCGGTTCCTGCTCTACCTCTCGAGCCTGGATCACGCGAAGACGATGCGCGCGATCGAACTCTACGGGACGGAGGTCGCACCGGCCGTTCGCGCTGCGGTGGCGCGGAGAGCGGCCCCGGCAGACCTCACAGTCAGCTCGTAGCGTTTCCTCGCGGAAGCGCCATCGTGGCAAGAACCGAGACGAGCGCGCCCACGAGTGCGATCACGAAGACCGGGTGAAATCCCGAGAGGCCCTCACCTTCGTCAAGAAGACGTGCGAGAGCGATCGAGCCGGCGAAGCTCCCGATGTAGCGGGACGTCGAGAAGAGACCCGCCGCAACGCCCGCCTGCGAAGGCTCGAGTGCTTCGATCCCCGATGCCTGCAGGCCCGCGGTCGACAGCCCGACGCCGGCACCCATGACGACGAGGCACGGGAGGAGCGCTGACGGATCGAGTCCGGGTGCTATCGCAAGCGGGGTGAGGCCCGCCGTGAGGGCCACGCACCCTGCGACCGCGGGCATGCGCCGGCCGTAGTGATCGGCCAGCCGTCCCCCGATCGGCGCGAAGACGACCATCGGAGCGGAGAGGAGCGCGAGGGCGACGCCCACCTGCACGCTCGACCAGTCGAGGTGCCGGGTCAGGAGAAGCGGCGTTGCGAGCAGCACCGTGTAGAACGCGAGGTTGCTCGACGAGATGCCCGCGTTCGCGGCGGCAAAGGGGCGAATCCGGAAGAAGCGCGGCTGGAACACGGGATCCGGGTGTCTCAGCTCGCGTCGCACGAAGACGATGGCGAGCACGATGAGCACCGGGACGCCGGGTACGAGGGCGACGGGGGCATGCGCGCTTTCGACGACGAGCGCCGCCGAGCCACCGAGGACGGCCGCGAGAAGCCCCGCTCCGAGCCAGTCGAACGCCGTGTCGGGCACGACGCCCGGACTCCGGGGCACGGCCCGCCAGGCAAGAGCGAGCGCCGCCGCGACGAACGGAACGTTGACGAAGAAGATCGCACGCCAGCCACCGGCGCCAACGAGAATCCCGCCGACGAGCGGGCCGAGCCCGGCCGCAAGGGCGATGGCCGCACCGACGATCCCGAACGCCCCGCCACGGCGACCGGCAGGGATGAGCTCCCGGATCAGGCCGGCTCCGTTCGGGAACACGACAGCCCCCGAGACGGCCTGGGCGACCCGGAACCCGATGAGGAAGGGAAGGCTCGGCGCGAGCGCCGCGCCGAGCGAGGCGATACCGAAGACCGCGAGCCCGCCGACGATGAACGGCCGACGTCCGTGACGATCGCCGAGCTTTCCCGCGACCGGCTGCACGACGGCGAGCGCGAGCAGATACGACGTGACGAGCCACCCCACCGTCCCGATCGACGAATCGAAGTCGTCGACGATGTCCGGCAGCGCAACCGCGATCATCGTCGAGTTGAGCGGGGCGAGCAGGGCACCGAGCGCAACGGCAACCAGCACCGCGCGCTCGGCGCCCGTCGCGCGGCTCACGCTTCGATGATCCGCACGCTGCCGTTCGTGCCGTCGACCTCGACCAGCTGGCCGTCCCGGAGCGAGAGGGTCGCCTGCTTCGTGCCGACGACCGCCGGAATCGAGTACTCGCGCGCGACGACGGCGCAGTGGCTGAGGATCCCACCCGCGTCCGTCACGATCGCACCCGCCCGGGCGAAGAGCGGTGTCCACGGCGGTGCGGTCGTCTCGGCAACCAGGATCTCGCCGTGCGCGAGCGCATCGCCGTCTGCAAGAGACCGAAGGACACGGACGCGACCACGGGCGACGCCGGGCGAGCCCGGCATGCCGTAGAAGACATCCGGGCTCGCGGACTCGCGGGGATGGCCACCGAACATCTTGATCACGGCCCGAGAGACCGGATCCTCCGGCGGGGGCCCGGGAGGCAGCGAGCCGATTACGGGAGGCGAGATGACCCCGCTGAACGCGGCCAGCTCGGCCTTCCGCTCGGCGACGACGCTCTTCAGGTCGGCCGAGAGATCACCGAGCTCCTCGACGCGGAGGTGGAAGACGTCCTCGGGCGACTCGTGGCCACCGTTCGCCGCGAGCCGCCGCCCCAGCGCGAGGACGACGCGACGCACCTCGTAGATCACCTGCGTGTCGATCCAGAAGTTGTGATCCTCCTGCATGACGGTTCCCTGGCGCGCGGCATCGAGCAGGAACTCGAACTGACCCTGAACCGCCTCGGGAAACCCTGCGAGCCGTTCACGCGCCTCGCTCGTGAGCCGCTCGCGCTCCTCGGCGAGCGCCGCGAGCTCCGCGCTGGGATCTCGCTCGGGCTGCTTGACCGCATCCTGGAGTGCTGCGATCAACGGCGTCGGATCCTCGATCCACGACGGTACGCTGACGTTGAGGAACATCGACGTCCGGCGGCCGTACTCCTCGAGGTACGCGTCGAGATCGGCAAGGAAAGCCCGACCATTCTCCGAGGAGCCGAGCTGCTCGATGACGTCTCGTGCCGAGGCCGAATCGAGTACGCCCATTACGTCGTCCGACGTGAGCGCTTTGCGCGAAAGCGCGTAGAGGGCCCGGTCGGTGACGAGCGACATGTTGTCCTGGCCCTGGAGGAGTCGGAACGACGCGTACGGGTCGTCACCACCGAGAAGCTCGGCGTAGAAATCGTCGAACAGGCTCATCGAGATGAGCACCGGAAAGACGGTGAAGAAGTGGATGTGCCAGGCGCGCTCCTCCCATTCGAGCGTGTCACGGAAGTGCGCGACGAGCTCCGCATCGGACGCACCGGCCAGATCGAAGCCGCGCCACCGAGCGAGGAGCTCTTTGATCTCCGGGAGACGCTCGCCCTCCCAGCGCTCAACCTGGGTTCCGATCGCGGCGCCGAGCAGCTCCTGTGCACGCTTGCCGAGCGCCTCGAGCTCGGCCGGATCGTGGCTGATCGGCTCGAAGGTCTGGTACGCGTAAGTGTTGAAACGCAGCGTGCGGTTGCGAACCGGGAAGGAGAACATCTCGCAGCCGGCGTTGAAGCCGGGCGTGATGGCGTGGGCCGCGAGCGACCCGTCGAGCATCAGCAACTGCCCGGGATAGTGGGACGTCTCGCGTTCCCAGAACGAGAAGGCGTCCTCGGGTCGATCCCAGGCGACGGGGAAGTCCGGCGGCAACGGAATCGGCTGTGGCGATGGTGCTTCGCTCATGAAACGCTCCTTTCGACTCCGGCGGTGCGGAGCGTCGTGATCGGTCGTGATTGCAGGAGGTAGACGTCGTTCCCCTTCACGGCGCACTCGACGTCGACCGGTGCTCCGGTGTCGCTCTCGAGTCGGAGCGCGAGCGCGGCGAGCTCGAGCACGATCTCGACCGTGACCGACGGAAGACCGCGCAGCAGAGCCGGTGTCTCGAGCTCGCGCGTACCACCGGGCACGGGCACGGTCATCAGCCGCTTCTCGCCGATCGTGTGCGAGACGATCTCGAGGTCGCTCTTCGTGACGATGAACGTGTCGGGCGTCGTCGTCCCGCCGACGATGCTCTCCCCCAGGCCGTAGCTCATCGTGATCACGATCTCGTTGAGACTGCCGGTGATCGGGTTGGCGCTGAAGACGACGCCCGCGCTGTCGGCGAGGACCTGCGTCTGAACGAGGATTGCGAGCCCGATGTGGTCGACAGGGAGTCCGACGTGCAGCCGGTAGTCGAGTGCCCGCGCCGTGAAGGCGGAGGCGAAGCAGAGCACGACCGCCTCGGAGATCGCGTCCGCGCCCTCGACGTTGAGAAACGTCTCGTGCTGTCCGGCGAACGAGTGGGCGTCGCCATCCTCGTCGATCGCAGACGAGCGCACCGCGACTCTCCCCCCGCCGAGCGTCGCGTAGGCATCCACGATGTGCGCGTGCAGCGGCTCCGGGACGACACCGCGCGCGAGGTCCGGGGCCGCTAGGGCAAGCGCCTTTGCGGTGAGTGCGAATCCCGGCGGCACCCGGTAGGTGGCGGCAAGTCGACTCAGGCTCGCGGCCTTGCCTCCGACGACGGTCGGCTCGTGTGCGTGCGGTTCCCCGAGCCAGGCGACGTCCATCGAACGTCGAGTATTTCAGATCCGTGAAGAAGTGGTAACCGACGAACTCTTCTCCTCGTTGCTCGCCGGGCGCCGGGCGCCGGGCGCCGGCGTGTCGTACGGGACTTCCGTGACGGACGTCGTCGAGAGCTACCTCATGCTCGGTCTCCGGCTCGGCAGGCACGTCGACGGGCTTGTCGACGCGTACGACGGCCCGCCCGAGGTCGCGACCGCCGTCGCCGCCGAGCCCCTGATCGATCCGGGCGACCTCGCGGCCGACGCCGACGCACTCACCCGGTCAGTCGCAGCGGCGACGGAGCTCGACGAGCAGCGCCGCGGCTGGCTCGGAGATCAGATCCTCGGCCTGCGAACGTACGCCGGCGTGCTTGCGGGCGAGGACATCACGTATACCGACGAGGTCGAGCGCTGCTACGGCGTCAGGCCAGAGCGGGGGCTCCGAAGACGCCTATCGCGAGGCGCACGAGCAGCTCGAAGCACTGGTTCCCGGCGACGGGCCGCTCCCCGAGCGACTCGAAGCCTGGAGGGCCGAGCGCCTCGTCGCTTCCGACCGCCTCGTCTCCGCACTGACAGCGGTCTCGGAGATCCTCCGCGCCCGCACGGCGCGCCTCGTCGACCTGCCGGCGGGCGAGGAGCTGACGATCGAGGCGGTGACGGACGAACCCTGGTGGGCCTTCAACCACTACCTCGGTGGCCTCCGCAGCCGCGTTGTCGTCAACGTCGACCTGCCTGCGACGCCGGCCGACCTGGTCAAGCTCGCCGCGCACGAGGTCTATCCGGGGCACCACACGGAGCACGCCGTCAAGGAGCACCTCCTGATCCGTGACGGTGGCCACCTGGAGGAGGGTCTCCAGCTCGTCCCAACACCTCAGGCCCTGATCAGCGAGGGAATTGCAGAGGCAGGGCTCGGTGTGCTCCTGGACGAGCAGCTATCCAACGAGCTCGTGGCCGCGCTCACGGATCAAGGGTACGACGCCGATCTCGACGAGGCGACGGCCATCGGCGAAGCGCGGAGGCCACTCGGAGGAATCGGCGTCGATGCCGCGCTGATGATCCACGAGGAGGGTGGCACCGAGGACGACGCACGCGCCTACATCGAACGTTGGGGGCGCCGCACTCCGACTCAGGCGGCCCACACCGTCCGCTTCATCACCGACCCGACGTGGCGTGCCTACGTGATCACCTCTTCTGCGGGGCACGATCTCTGCGAGGCGTACATCGGGGGCGACCCCGCGAGGTTCCGCCGGCTGCTCACCGAGCAGGTGCGCGTTGCCGACCTGGTGGCGGCGCTTCCGTAGAGGCTGGGTTGGCGCGCAAGGCAACACGCCGGCTCGGGTGGGCCCGAGCGCCCGCTTTCATCCACCGATCCGACGTCGCATGTCAACGTGATGCGACCAGGAGATCCGTCGACGAATCACAACTCACAAACATTTCCGCCGAACCTCGGTCATACTATTCAGCCGTCACCCACTTTCCAGGGGTTCGGAATCTGTTCCTCGAAAGGAGCACAATGAGTAGAGCATTGCGATTCACGCTCGCGCTTTCCGCTGTGGCGCTCTTCGCCACAGCCGCCGCGTTCGCCGCGACGAGCCGAACGCACGCGAGCGATACGTTTGTCTTTGGTACGGAGGGCGACCCCGTACTCGTCGATGGGGCACTCGTCTCCGACGGCCCCTCGCTTCGAGCGGTCAACCAGATGTTCGAGGGGCTCGTCGGGCTCAAGGCCGGTACGACGAAGGTCATTCCGTCGCTCTCGACGAGCTGGACGACATCCAAAAACGGCCTGGCCTGGACGTTCAAGCTCCGCCAGGGCGTGAAGTTCCACGACGGAACGAAAATGGATGCCAGGTCCGTCTGCTTCAACTTCAACCGAAACTACAACCTGCCCGGCTACCTCCAGGGTGAGTCGACGAACTACTACTGGGTCACCGTGTTTGGCGGATACGCGAAGCCTGCGACCGGGAACCCTGGTCCGGACAAGAGCCTGTACCGCGGGTGCAAGGTCGTAAACGCGTCGACCGCCCGCATCATCCTCACGCGACCCTCGTCCTCGTTCCTCGCTGCCCTTGCGCTGCCGTCGTTCGCGATCGCGAGCCCGGCGGCACTTGTCAAGTACAAGGCGGATGCAGGCAGTGTCGGGTCGGACGGTTCATTCAGGCCAACCGGCACCTTCGGCACCTCGAATCCCGTCGGGACAGGGCCGTTCAAGTTCGTGTCGTGGCGCATCGGCGACAAGCTGGTCATGGCTCGGAACGACAACTACTGGGGCACGAAGGCGAAGCTCAAGAAGCTGATCTTCCGTCCGATCACCGACTCGACGGCGCGCCTGCAGGCGCTCCAGTCGGGTGAGCTCGACGGGGCGAACCTCCTCGCGCCGCAGGACGTTCCGTCGGTCGCGAACAGCTCCAGCCTGAAAGTGCTGAGCCGGCCCGCGTTCAACATCGGATACGTCGGCATGAACCAGAAGCAAGGCCCACTCAGCAACATCAAGGTGCGCCAGGCTGTGGCCTACGGGCTCGACAAGAAGGCCGTGGTCGGGGCGTTCTACGGTGGCCGCGGTCAGGTGGCAAACCAGTTCCTGCCGCCTCTCGTCGAGGGGTACGCGAAGAAGGGCGTGCCGGACTACTCGTACAACCCGGCCAAGGCGAAGGCGCTCCTCCAGGAAGCGGGACTCTCACTGCCCGTGACGCTCGAGTTCTGGTATCCGACGGACCGGCCGCGTGGCTACATGCCGGATCCGCCGCGCAACTTCCAGGCCTTCGCAGCCAGCCTCGAGAAGTCGGGATTCAAGATCGTGCCCAAGCCGGGACCGTGGCGCGGCGGGTACCTGTCGGGCGTTCAGTCCGGAAAGGCTGCTCTCTACCTCCTCGGTTGGACCGGTGACTTCGGTGATCCGGCGAACTTCCTGAACGTGCACTTCGGGGCCGCCGGCGACCAGTTCGGCTTCAACAACCCGGCGCTGTTCAAGGCGCTTCAGGTGGCGGACGCAGAGCCGAACCTGGACAAGCGGACGAAGCTCTACCAGGCCGCGAGCATCCAGGTGATGAAGTTCCTCCCGATGGTGCCGTACGCGAATGCAAGCCCTGCGCTTGGATTCAAGAAGAAC
>JBKJVI010000061.1:0-9035 GCA_046590225.1 Gaiella sp.
ACGACGACGTGCTTGAGGCCCATCTGCGCCGCGGCCTGCGCGAGTCGAAGCGGCTCGAGCGGGTCGGGCGCGTGCTCGGGCTTGCCGGAGTGGACGTAGCAATAGCGGCAGGCGCGAGTACACGTGTCGCCCAGGATCTGGAACGTCGCCGTGCCTTTGCCCCAACACTCGGCGATGTTCGGGCAGCGCGCCTCTTCGCACACGGTGTTCAGGCTCGCGCCGTGGATCAGCTTCTTGACGTCGAAGTAGCGGCCGTCGGCGCTCGGTGCGCGCACCTTCATCCACTCGGGGCGGCGCGGGCGCTCGGCGACGGGGAGCGAGGTCTCCACGAATCTCAGTGTACGGGGGCGCGCCGCGGTCGGGTCAGGGGACGAGCGCGAACGCGTCGATGTGGAGTGGGCGTACGACGGGGAAGTGGGGGCGGTCGAGCGTCGCGATCGTGTCCTGCTCGAGTCGCTCGGCGATTGCGATGACAGACGCGTCGACGAGGCTGAGGGGGAGATCGTCGTAACGTTCGACGAGGTCAGCGACCCGAGCGTAGTCGGTCTCGTCGAGATTTGCGACGAGCGTCGAGCCGTCGAGCACGGCCGCTAGAAGCGTCGCCACTGCACCTCGTCGACCGCGGCTCCGTGCGAGCCAGTCGACCTCGACCAGAACCGGCGCCGGGATCACGACCGGCGCCCCGAACGAGACGGTGGCCGCGCAAGCGACCTGATTCGGGTCGAAGCGATCGAGCGCGCCGAAGACGACGCTCGTGTCGACGACGAGTGTGCCCATCAAGAACGCAGATCCCGGTCGGCCAGCCACTCGGCCCGGATCCGATCGTGCTTTGCCAGCACAGCCGCCGCAATCAATGCGTCGTCGCTGCCTTCCGGGAACGAGGCAGGCCTGGTCGCCTGGTCGTGCGGCAGTGGCAGCTTGCCGATGAAGCTCGGCACGCGCCGTCGCGTCTTCGCCCGCCACTCGAGCCCCTGGCGGATCACCTCGCCGAGGGAGACACCCTCTTCCGCTGCGATCTCGCGCAGTTGGTCGAGAAGGGCGTCGTCGGCCATGATCGTCGTGCGGCTCATGCGTGTCATTATGGCACTTATTATGTCACATCTCTGTGCCGGCATTGCGCGGGCGTTGTGGCATGACCCAGCGCTCAGGCCGACGGATGGGGCACGAGCGTGAACGATGAGACGTGTCGCGGTCGCACGACCGAGAAGTGCCGGTGGTCGAGCGTTGCGATCGTCTCCTCACCGAGGCGCTCGGCGACGGCCACGATCGAGGCGTCCACGAAGCCGAGCCGGAGATCCGCGTACGTGGCGCAGAGTTGCCTCGCGCGGGTGTAATCGGAGGCGTTCAGGTCGAGTACCTGGATCGACCCCTCCGTGACTCCCCTCAACATCGTGTCCGTACAGGGGACGCCCCGCGAGCTACCGAGCCAGTCGAGCTCCACGAGCGTCGGTGCGGGAATCGCGACCAAAGCTACGGAGTCGACCAGTCGCGATGCGCTCAGGTGATGGGCGTCCGAGGAGTCGAGGGCCGCGAAGATGACGCCGGTGTCAAAGAGCACGGTCTCGCGACAGCCACTCGTTGATGATCTCGTCGACTCGCTCGGACGTGTCCGACGTTCCCGATGCGAACGCCCCGACCCAGGTGGGACGCGATCGCTCGGCACGCAACTCGAGTCCCTCGCGGATCACCGCGCCCAGCGACTTCTGCTCCGCCGCGGCGATCGAGCGGAGGCGGTCGAGGAGGGCGTCGTCGGCGACGATGGTTGTTCGGGTCATCGCCATAATTATAACCCTCATTATGTCACAGCTTTGTGACGTGTGTGATCCGGAAGCGTGACGCCGAATGGGGGTGCCGTGGGCACCATCCGGTGCCGGGCTGACAGCCCGATGCGCCGGACGGCCGGTTCTAGCCGGCTGCGAGTGGCGCGGGCACGGCTGCTGAAAGGCGCGCGCCAACGTTAGCCAAGGCCAGCGTCTCGAACTCGAGCCCGAAGACGTCGGCCATCGCGACGACGGTCGCCGGCTTGACCTCGTCGACCGAGACCGATCGACCGAGCTCGCGGCTCATCGTCGTGAATTGAGCATCCTCGAGCCCGCACGCGGTGATCCAGGACGTGAACGGCGCAGGGTCGAGGTCGACGTTGAGGGCGAAGCCATGAGTTGTCACCCAACGCGAAACGTGAATGCCGATTGACGCCAGCTTGCGCGGCGGCGCATCGAGCCAGACGCCGGTCAGCCCCTCGATCGTCAACGCCTCCATGCCGAACGGGGCAATCGTGGCGATGATCGCTGATTCGAGATCACGCACGTAGCGCTTGAGGTCCTTGCCGTGACGATTCAGGTCGAGGATCGGGTAGCAGACGAGCTGCCCTGGCCCGTGGAACGTCGACTTGCCGCCGCGGTTCGTCTCGATCACCTCGACCGAGGTGTCCTCCGGTAGGTGCACCTCGGTCTCGCTCGTGCGTCGCCCCGTCGTCACGACCGAAGGGTGTTCGACCAGGATCACCGTTTCGGGAAACCCGTGCTGGATGACGGCAGCGGCGAGTGACTGCTGAAGCTCGAGCGCCTCGCGATACGAGACGAGGCCGGCGTCGAGGAGGTACGCGCGCGCCGGCATCCGGGTCAGTCGGCCTGCTCCCAGCCCTCGAGCCGCGTCCGCAGGTCGCGGAGGAAGCCGCCGCTGTAGGCGCCGTCCACGAGCCGGTGGTCGTAGGTGAGGGTGATGTTCATCAGCGGCCGGATCGCGATCACGTCCTGGCCCAGTTCGTCCTGCACGACCCAGGGCCGCTTGACGAGTGCGTAGGTGCCGAGGATCCCGACCTGTGGCTGGCTGATGATCGGCGTTCCGTGGAACGTCCCGAAGCCACCGGGGTTCGTGATCGTGAACGTTCCACCCTGGACGTCGTCCGGCAGGAGCTTCTTCGTGCGGGCCCGGGCCGCGAGGTCGGTGATCGCGCGGGCGATCCCGAGCAGGTTCAGATCCTGGGCGTTCTTGATCACTGGGACGATCAGGCCCTTGCCGTCCTCGAGCGAGACGGCGATTCCGAGATTGACCCAGGGGCGCGTGACCACCTTTTCGCCACGAATCTCGGCGTTGACCCACTTGTAGTCTTGCAGCGTCTCGACGGTCGCCTTCGCGATGAAGGCGAGGTACGTCGGGTTCACGCCATACGACGCCTGATACTCCTTCTTTAGCTGCTCTCGCGCAGCGACGATGCGGGACATGTCGACCTCGATCGCGCTCGAGACATGGGCCGACGTGTCGAGCGACCGGCGCATGTGCTCCATGACCCCGCGACGCATGGCGCTCATCGGCTCCTCGGCCTCGCCTGTCTGCAGCGGGGCGGCGGGAGGTGCGACCGGAGCAGGAGCCGGGGCAGCAGGCTGAACTGCGACCGGGGTCGGCGCGGCAGGCGCCGGCGTCGGTGGTGCAGCGGGGGCAGACGGAGCAGAGGGATCGGGCGCGGCCGGTGCTGTTGCGCCCGACTCGATATGGGCCAGGATGTCCTTCTTCGTCACGCGGCCACCGGTGCCCGTGCCGGTGATGGCGTTCGGGTCGACGCCGTGCTCGGCAGCGATGCGCGCGACGACCGGCGAGACGAACGTGCGGCCGTTCCCCGACGCTGCACCGGCCGCGACCGGTACTGCTGCAGGCTGCTCGGGAGCCGCGGCGACCGGTGGCTCCGGCGTCGCAGCCACGGGCTCTGCGGCGAGGCCCACGGGTTCGGCGATCGGAGCCGGAGCCGGCGGCGCCTCCATCGCAACGGCGCCGACCGGAAGGATTGTCGCGAGCAACGTGCCGACCTCGACCGTCTCCCCCTCGGCGACGAGGAGCTCGCCAACGACGCCGTCGCCGGGGCTCGGAATCTCCGTGTCGACCTTGTCGGTCGAGATCTCGAGCAGTGCCTCGTCCCGGGCGATCGTGTCGCCAGGCTGCTTGAGCCACTTCGTGACCGTCCCTTCGGACACGGACACTCCCATCTGGGGCATCACGACCTCGATCTGCGTTCCGGTGGCCAAGACTGATCCTTTCTAGTAAGCGGCGAGCTCGCGGAGCCCGGCGACGACGTCATCGATCTGGGGAAGGTACGCCGCCTCGAGCGGCGGAGCGAACGGAACGGGGGAGTCAGGGGCTGCGATCCGCTTCACGGGACCGTCGAGGTACTCGAAGGCCTCCTCGGCTACGGTCGCTGCGATCTCGGCGCCGAAGCCGCCCGTGCGGGTGTCTTCGTGGAGCACGAGCACCTTGGACGTGCGGCGCGCGCTCTCGAGCACGGCTTCGCGATCCCAGGGGATCAGTGTGCGGAGATCGAGCACCTCGACCGAGATGCCTTCCGCGGCGACGATCTCTGCCGCATCTGCAGCGGTATAGACCATTGCGCCCCACGTCACGACAACGATGTCGTCGCCCTCGCGATGGACACGAGCCTTGCCGAACGGGGTCGAGTACCGCTCGTCGGGCACCTCGCCCTTGATCCGCCGGTAGAGGTGCTTGTGCTCGAAGAAGAGGACGGGGTTCGCGTCCTCGATCGCGGTCACAAGCAGGCCTTTGGCGTCCTCGGGAGTGGCGGGGCAGACGACCTTCAGTCCCGGGATGTGCGCAAACAGGCTCTCCGGGTTCTGGGAATGGAATGGACCACCCGAGAAGCCACCGCCCGATGGGAGCCGCAGGACGATCGGGATCGGGGTGCCGGCTCGGTAGTGCTGCTTGGCGGCGACGGTGACCAGATGATCCCACGCGCACGAGACGAAGTCGGCGAACTGCATTTCGGCCACCGGGCGCATGCCCATCAGGGCGGCGCCGGTGGCGCCCGCCACGATGGCCGTCTCGGAGAGCGGCATGTCGAGCACGCGCCAGGGGCCGAACTCGGCCTGGAATCCGTCCGTGACCTTGAACGCGCCACCGTAGACACCGACGTCCTCGCCGAGCACGAAGACGCGCGGATCGAGGCGCATCTCCTGCCGGAGCCCGTCGCTGATCGCCTGGAGGTAGGTCCTCTCGGCCATTACTTGTGGTGGGGGGTGTCGAGCTCGTCTTGCGTCGCGAAGACGCCGTCGAGCAACGTGGCCGGATCCGGCTGGGGTGACTCCTCGGCGCGCTGCAGCGACTCGTTCAGCAGCCTCTTGACGCCCGCCGTGATCTCGTCCTCTTCCGCATCCGTCATCGCTGCCGTGTCGCGCAGCCACGTGCGGTAGCGGTCGATCGGATCGCGCCTTGCCCACTCCTCGAACATCTCGCGCGGCACGTACGACGCATCGTCGTGAACGGCGTGTCCCTCCATGCGGAGCGTCACGGACTCGATCAGGGTCGGGCCGCCTCCGTCCCGCGCCTTGTCGATCGCGCGCTTCGCCTCGCGGTAGACGGCCAGGACGTCCGTCCCGTCGACGACCACTCCCTCGAAGCCGTAGGCCGCAGCCCTGTCTGCCAGGTGGTCGACGGCATGCCCGAGGTGGGCGGGCGTGGAGTACGCCCACTGGTTGTTGTCGATCACGAACACGACTGGCAGCCGACGCACTCCTGCGAGGTTCATTCCCTCGTGCGCGTCTCCGCGGGCCGCGGCGCCCTCGCCGCACCAGGCAATGGCGACGCGGCGCTCCTCCCGGATTCTGAACGCGAGGCCCATCCCGACCGCGACGGGGAGCATGGCGGGCAGATGACTCACCATTGCGTGCAGCCCGAGGCGGGCATCACCGATGTGGACGTTCCCGTCGCGGCCCCTCGTCGGCCCGTCGGCGCGACCCATGTACTGGGCGAAGATGCGCCATGGCTCGACGCCGCGTGCGATGTGCACGCCCATGTCGCGCTGGAGCGGGCAGCCGACGTCGTCGGCACCCATCGCTGTTGCCACTCCGACGGCCGAGGCCTCGTTGCCGCGACCCGTGTAGAAGGAGCCCGGAATCTTCCCCTGCTTGTAGAGGATGTGCCCGCGCTCCTCGATCCCGCGTGCCGTCAGCATGCTGCGATAGATGCCGAACAGGTCCTCGCGATCGAGACCGACGTCGTGCACTTCCTGAAGCGAGCCGACGGGCTCCGCTTCCCGTACTGCCATTCAGGTTCCCCTCGGGCCGTTGACGATCGTCACTCTACCGCTCAGGCCGGAGGCCGGAGGTACGCTCCCGGGCATGGAAGCGCGCAAGCGGCCCCGGCGGAACTGGATCCAGGAAGAGCGTCGCAAGACGCTCGGAGACTGGGTCGCGTTCTGCGTCGACTGCGGGTTCACGCTACGGTACTTCGTCGAGCTCGAAGCTGAGATCCCGGCCACCTGCCCGGGGTGCGCGGGTGAGATGAGACACCTCTGCCCGGCCTGCGGCGCGCGGTTTCCCTCGGCGTTCCTCGTCGAGTGCGAGGAGTGCGGGGCGGAGGTGCGGCCGAAGGAGCTCTTCGGCGGCCCGATTCGCAAGCCCGGCCGCTGAGCCCCATGTCGCCCGTCGCCCTAGACTAGGTCGCATGGAGAGCGTCCGCTTGAAAGCCTTCGACACCTGGATCCGCGGGCGCTTCCGGGAGCTGAACACCGAGCTCGAGAATCACTACTTCGAGCTCGACAACCCGATCGCCGTGGGCGGGGAGGCGCCCGAGCTGAAGGCCGCCCTCGTCGAGGAAGGAAACGCCCACGTCGCAGAGATCGCGGCCCTGCCGCTCCTGCACCTCGATGCCGTCACCGGCTATGACCTGCTCGGGAGCGTCGGTCTCTACATGGCCGCACTGCGGCGTCACGAGCTGACGAATCCAGAGCGTGAGACGACCTCGCCCTTCCCGGAGGCGAGCGCCCTCGCCCAGCGACTCGCGGCGGGCCTCGGCGTCGCACCGCGGTTTGCGACCGCTCACGTCAACCTCAGCAATCTCGCGCGTCGCGGCGAGTACAAGAGCTTCACCTCGCTCCCCGACGAGCTCCTGTTCATAGACTTCAACTGCTACGCGATCCTCGCCTACGTCCGTGCTGCCGACGTGCTGCGGCGGATCCCGCCCCTCGGAGCCACCCATCCCGTCTCCCGGACGTTGTTCCACGACGCGCAGCGTGCACTCGAGGACGTCGCCCGCTACAACGCCGAGCTCAACGAGCGCCTCGACGTGCGGCGCTTCTTTTTCAACGTGCGTCCGTACTTCAAGCCGTATCGGGTCGGCCGCCACGAGTACCGCGGCGCCAATGCAGGTGACTTCGCGGCGATCAACGAGATCGATCTGATGCTCGGTCTCTGCCGTGTCGGCGATCCGGCCTACGCCGGGATCGTCCTGGAGAAGATGTCGTACATGACGGTCGAGGATCAGGCGCTCCTGCAGGCGTGCATTCGTCGCGCCAGCATCATGGACGAGCTGCTCGAGGTCGTGCGCGAGGGCGGCACCCTGCCAGCCGGGGTGACCGAGAACCTCGGTGCCTTCATCGCCGTCTGCGACGCTCACGCGCACACCGCCGAGCAGCATCACAACCTGTTCGTGCGTCGGTTCATCGAGCAACCCGCGGAAGGCCTCGACGAGGCGTTCCTCCGGCAGATCACCGCGAGTGGACCGCCGTTGCCGGTGCTCCTCCATGCACTCGAAGCTCTGAGGGACAAGCGGATGGCGGCGCCACGCAGCGAAATCGAGACGCGGTTTACCGATCTGGAGCTCCTTCGCGCGGCGAGTGCGACGTCGAACTAGGGCCGAACGTGATTTTGTGGCGGAGTCGTTTCCGCGAGGGACGCACGGCCGCTATAACGAGACGAAGCCGGGCCGTGGGCGCGAGCCGTCGATCTCGTCGGCGAAGGTAGAAGCGATCGTGCAGGCGACGACGCAGACCCGGCCGGCCGGGCAGACGCACTGGAGTTGCCCCACGGTGGCCAGAGCTCACGGTGTCCATCCCGCCACCGTTCACGTCACGTCGGCGGCCGGGGCGATCTCGTCGAGGTGGGAGATCACTTCTTCGAAGGTGATCTGGATGAGCTTGGAGCCGGTCTAGAACAAGGTGCCGATGTTGGTAGCGATGAACCGGTTCTAGGGCGAGGGCCGGCGGGCCGGCCTCTTCAGGGATCTTGCGTGCGATCAATGAACCCGCGCTAGCGGGTTCGAGATCTTGCAGGTCAAAACATCGTGCCGATGATCTGCGAGAAGCGAATCACCGTGACCGTGTCGGTCTCGGTGACCTCGCGGTTGTAGAGCTGGCTCATCCAGTGCGCGAGCTCGTCGACACGGCGGATTGCCGGGTTGTCGTGCTCGATCTCGCGCGGTGACAGCTCTCCGAGCGGCTTCACCTCGACCCGGTCGATCACGGCGTCGAAGATCTTCTCTCGCGGGCCATAGCGCGTGCCGACGAGGACGGTCACGATCATCCCCTTCTTGTACTTCGGCGACTTGTCGCCGAGGCGGATCGTGGCGGTCTTTCGGCCCGTTCGTAGCTGGTCGGCCACGATCGGGGAGTAGAAGTTGAGCGCGAACATCGGCATTGCGAGGCAACTATAGAGATCTGGCGACCAGCGCTAGGCAGAGGTGCGAAGCTGTGCTACGTTGAGGGTGTTGGCACTCTAACCTTATGAGTGCCAGAGTCCGTCATCAGTAATCGAACGACGTATCGCAGGGAGGCACGTGCATGAATCTGCAGCCCCTAGGTGACCGCCTGATCGTGGAGGTCCTCGAAGAGGAGTCCACCACGGCAAGCGGCATCGTGCTGCCCGACACCGCCCAGGAGAAGCCGCAGCGCGGCAAGGTCCTGGCCGTCGGCCCCGGCCCTCGTGACGAGGACGGAAAGCGCATCAAGATGGATGTGGCGAAGGGTGACGAGATCATCTTCTCCAAGTACGGAGGCACCGAGATCAAGGTCGGCGCCGACGAGGTCCTGATCCTGCGCGAGTCAGACGTTCTCGCGAAGGTCATCTAAACCAGCTCGACGGAAGGATTGACAAACAGATGGCTCACAAGGAGCTCAAGTTCAACGAGGACGCACGGCGCGCGCTCGAGCGTGGCGTCAACGTTCTCGCCGATGCGGTCAAGGTGACGCTCGGCCCCAAGGGTCGCTACGTCGTGCTGGACAAGAAGTTCGGCGCGCCGACGATCACGAACGACGG
>JBKJVI010000123.1:0-3117 GCA_046590225.1 Gaiella sp.
GCTGTGGGTCACCGCCGACACGATTGGCTGCTCCATCGAGGCTCCTTCCTGAACCCAGGTGCCCTCCTCGTCCGAGAACGTGGAGCGGGCATGAATACGAACACCGTGATTGCGCGCGAGCTCGACCGAGCGCAGCATGAGAACCTTCGCGCCGGACGCCGACATCTCGAGCATCTCCTCGTAGGAGATCGTGTGCAGCTTCCGCGCATTCGGCACGATCCGCGGATCGGCCGTGAAGACGCCGGGCACGTCCGAGTAGATCTCGCAGGCAGCGCCGAGTGCTGCGGCGAGCGCGACTGCGGTTGCGTCGGTGCCGCCGCGGCCGAGCGTGGTCACGTCCATCGTGTCGCGCGAAAACCCCTGGAAGCCGGCGACGAGAACGATCTTGTCCTCGTCGAGCGCATCCTTGACCCGGTCACCTCGTATCTCGCGAATCTTCGCCTTCATGTGGGCGCCGTCTGTGAGGATCCCGGCCTGCGAGCCTGTCAGGGAGATCGCCTCCTGCCCGAGGTCGTGGATCGCCATCGCGACGAGTGCGCAGGCTATCCGCTCGCCGGTCGAGAGCAGCATGTCGAACTCCCGTGCATTCGGCGTTGGTGAGACCTGGTGGGCGAGGTCGATCAGACCGTCGGTCGTCTTGCCCATCGCGGAGACAGTGCCGACGACCCGCAATCCCCGCTGCTTCGCCTCGACGAGGCGGCGCGCGACGTGCTGGATCTTGGCTGGATCGGCGACTGACGAGCCGCCGAACTTCATCACGACAGTATCGAAGTCCATTGCCCCAGCCTACCGTCCCCCGACCGTTGTAAGGCTAGCCTTACAAAATGTGGTACGGTGCCACCCATGTCCGCTTCGCCGACTCGCCGACGGGCCAGGTTCTGGGCTTCCTGGGGCATCTGGGTGCTGTCGGCGTTCACGATCGTTGCCGTGATTGCGGGCATCGCGGTGGTCGCTCAGAGCGGGTCACCGAACCCGACCGAGGCGACGAGCCCGCAGTCGCACGCGGTTGTCGTCGTCAACAGCGCCGTCATCGTCTTCCGAGAGGGCCTCGAGGCGATCCTCATCTTCGCCGCTGTGACCGCGTCGATGCTCGGGGCGCAGCGCCGGCTGCGTCGGCCCGTCGTCGCGGGTGCTGTCGTCGCCTTCGGCGCCACCGTTGCAACCTGGTTCCTCGCGCAGGCGATTCTGGCGCAGTTCTCGGCCTACAGCGGCGAGGTGATGGCGATCACGGGGTTGGTCGCCATCGCAGTCTTGCTCGTGATCATGAACTGGTTCTTCCACAAGGTCTACTGGACACAATGGATCGGGAAGCGGAACGATCAGCGGAAGCGTGCACTCGCGCGCTCCGCCGAAGGCGGGTTCTTCGCCGGCCAAGCCGTGGCCCTCGTCCTGCTCGGCTTCTCGAGCGTGTACCGCGAAGGATTCGAGGTCGTACTGTTCCTGCAGACCCTGCAGCTCCAGGCGGGGACTCCGGCGGTGCTCGAGGGTGTTGCGATTGGCCTCGCGGGCACGCTCGCTGTAGGCACCGTCACGTTCTTCCTGCAGCAGAAGCTTCCCTATCGGCGGATGTTGGTCGTCACGGGGATCCTGCTCGGGGCGGTGCTCGTCGTTATGGTCGGCGGCAGCGCCCGTGCGCTCCAGGATGTCGGCTGGATTCCGACAACACCCATCGGGATCGCCTTGCCCGGTTGGCTTGCGCGGTGGTTCGAGATCGTCCCGACGTGGGAGACCCTTTCGGCCCAGTTGCTGGCCGCGATCCTAGTCGTCGGATCATACTTCGCGGCGCGGCACATGAAGGTGCGACGGCCCGCCAGGAAGGGCGAGCCTGCCGCGGTTCGTCCTGACGCTCCACCAGCCGAGCTCGAGCCGATTCGCGTCTAGTGCGGCGTCTCACAACGTTTGCCAGGAAACAGCATCGCTGTGAGACGCCGCACTACCGCAATCAACATGGAGTGGGTGTCCCGCAACGATCATTTTTCGGGTCGGACGTTGCGGGACATCCCACTAGGGCGTCCCGGGTGGCCTCCGGGCCGCGGCGTACGATCGGCGGATGAGCTCTGGCGCCCCGTCTTCCGGTCCGAGGAACGTTCTGCATTGCAACGGGGCCAGGCGTCTGAGTCTCGAGCGCGACAAGGTGCGCGAGCTGATCGCCGCGGGAGACTTCTTCTGGCTCGACATTCACGACCCGCAGGCGAGCGACCTGGAGATACTCGGTGAGGAGTTCAGCTTCCATCCACTCTCGCTCGAAGACTCGTGGCGCTTCGACCAGCGTCCGAAGATCGACGAGTACGAAACATACGTCTTCCTCGTCGTCTTCGGTGCCTCGAACGAGCACGACAGGGACGGTCTCGTCGAGGTGCACTGCTTCTATTCCGAGCACTACCTTGTGACGCTGCACCGCGACGCGGCCCCGTCGATCGCCGCGCTCCGCGAGCGCTACACGAAGAGGAACGAGCCTTTGACCGATCCGGCGCGGCTGATGCACGCCGTCGTGGACGGCCTCGTCGACAGCTTCTTTCCGCGGCTCGAGGCGATCGACGACCGGATCGACGAGTTGGAGGACCAGATCTTCCTCGACGCCGGCGATCCGGAGCTGCAGGAGATCTTCGGGATGAAGCGCGAGCTCGTGACGATGCGCAAGGTGATAACGCCGCAGCGGGATCTCTTCTCGTCGATTGTCGTCGGGATCGGCGCCTTCCCTGGCATGACCGACGACGACCAGCGGTACTTCCGGGACGTCTACGACCACCTGATCCGGATCAGCGACATGGTCGACACCTACCGCGACCTGCTCACCGGCGCGATGGACGTCTATCTCTCGACGGTGTCGAACAGGCTCAACGGGGTCATGAAGCAGCTCGCGATCATCGCGACGGTATTTATGCCGCTGACGTTTCTGACCGGGTTCTTCGGGCAGAACCTCGGTTGGATGGTCGCCCATAGTGGTGGCCTCGGCCACTTCCTCCTCTTCGGGGTCGGGCTCGAGCTGGTGACGCTGGCGATCCTCTGAATGCTCATCGACTCGACGCCGGTGAGTATCGCGAGATACCTTTTAAGGTGACCCTGCATGGTTGTCAGGAGAAGGGCCGCCAGCACGCACACGAGCGCCACAATGAC
>JBKJVI010000164.1:0-29470 GCA_046590225.1 Gaiella sp.
CCATTCAACGTCAACGTACGCCCATCACCCGCCCCAGCCTCACCATTACTCAAATCACGCTCCACCGGCCCCCAACCATTCACCGCCGACGTCCACGCCAAACCAGACACATACGTCCCTCCCGCCGGCGGGGGTTGTGTGACGCCGCTGCTAAGCAGGACGGTCACGTCGTTGCCGAACCAGTTGGCCGTCACGAGGTCGGGTCTCGCGTCTCCGTCGATCCTCGCCACGCGTACCGCGAACGGTGTGTCTCCCGCCTTGAAGTTTGTCGGAGTGCCAAGCGTCCCGGTGCCCGAACCGAGCAAGATGCTCACCTCGTCACCCCCCGGGTTTGACCCACCCAACGGATACCTTCCACCGGTGTTTGCGGTCACGATGTCCAACTTGCCGTCCCCGTTGAGGTCGCCGACCGCAATTCCCTTCGGGACGACCCCCGTCGCGTAGCTCGCGATCGAACCGAAGGTGCCGTTCGCGACCCCTTGAAGCAAGGTGACCGAGTTCGCGCCATCGTTCGCGGTCACAAGATCTGTCAGCCCATCTCCGTTGAAGTCACCAGAGCGAATCGAGTGGGGCCCCGTTCCAACTCCGTAGTTGACGGCACCTGCGAAAGAACCGCTGCCGTTACCGAGGAGGATGCTTACCGTATTGCTGCCGTTGTTGGCGGTCGCGAGATCGTGCTGTCCGTCACGGTTGAAATCGCCTGCGACTACCGACGTCGGGGCCGACCCTGCCGTGACATTCGTAGCCGCGCCGAAGGTACCCGACCCGCTATTGAGGAGGATGCTGATCACCGTGCTGCCCCAACAACCAACAGCAAGATCGGGTTTCGCATCACCGTTGAATTCGCTGACGACCACCTCGTGCGCTCCGACGCAAACGGGGTAACTCGCGGCCGCCGCAAACGACCCGGTACCGTTCCCCAGCAGAACACTGACCGTATTCGACGCCTGGCTCGCTGCCGCCAGATCGACGTTTCCGTCACCGTTCAGATCAGCGGCGATCACGCTCTTGGGTTGCGACCCCACAGAGAAGTTCGTCGCGACTCCGAATGTCCCATCCCCGTTGCCCAGCATGACACTGACGGTGTCGTTTCCTGCATTTGCTGCGGCGAGGTCAGGCTTGCCGTCACCGTTCAGGTCGGAGACAGCGAGGCCGTGTGCATGGCTCCCGGTGGGAAAGTGCAACGGTGCCTGATAGCTCGCACCACCCGCAGAGGCGTTGTTGTAGGAGATGCGCCGGATCGTCCCGCCATTGAAGTCGGCGTAGTAGAGCGAGCCGTCAGGCCCGAACTGCAGATTCACTGGGCTCGCCGCACCGGCGGCGAACGTCTCAATGGATCCGGGAACGGGCAACCCGCTTGCGTCCTGCTTCATAGCCCAGATGCACTGGCGGGAGTAATCGGCGAAAAACAACGCGCCGTCATACTTCGAGGGGAACGTGCCGCCGGTCGGAGCTGAATCGAACGAAAGGCCGGAGAGCGACGAACTGCCCGTCGCACACGTCTCTCCACCAACGATTGTGTTGGCGTGGTTGTACGTGAAGTACGGTTTGGTGTCCGCTCCCGACTGTGCGTAGAGTCCCTGACACAGGGAGAGACCGGCCGAGGCGTACCCCGACTGCTGCCCCGTTCCCTCGTAACAGGGCCAGCCGAAATTGGTTACCGCGCTCTTCGGGTTGACAATTCGGTTGACCTCCTCCCAGTCGTACCAGCCCACGTCACCGAGCCAGAGTTCGCTCGAGCCCGGACGGAACGTGAAGCGGAACGGATTCCGAAGGCCGTACGCAACCAGCCTCCGGGCGTTCGCGTCGGCATTCCCGGCGAGTGGATTGCCTGAAGCACCGGCTCCGGTGGATGGGTCGACACGGATGATCGATCCGCCGAGACCGACAGGATCGCCCGACGTGCGGAAGTCCTGACTGCGCAATGCGCCACCCTCCGCAGTCGGCGGCGTCGGTGAGGAGCCACCCGGATCTCCACACGGGTTACCGATCTGGCCGTAGTCGGCAAAACTGAAGTTTGCGCCGTCGCCGGCGCTCGCGTACAGCATGCGGTCAGGGCCGAACTCGACGGTTCCCGTGCCGTGGCTGACGAACTGGCTGCACCAGTCCTCGACGAGCACCTTTTCCGTACCGGCCATCACGTTGCCGGTGGCTTGAAGGCGGGACAATCGGCCACTCGCCACGCACCCGTTTGTCGTCGCGCCCGGAGGCGTAGGGCAGGAGTCCGATGTCACGCCAGGCGAGCCCCATTTTGGGGCTGCCGCCGGATCCCCGAGGACATGGTCGTAGGCGTAGAGGACATACACGTACGGAACCGCTGGGAAATCCGGGTCCAGCGCCATCCCAAGCATCCCGCGGTCCCAGAAGTTGAACACGTTCGTCCGCAAGTCGGCAAAGACAGTAGGGGTCGTCGCCTGGATGCTCGAGAACACCTTGATCAGACCGCTCTTCTCGGCGACAAAGACCCGCCCGTCGGACGCGAAACGAACAACCGTGGGTTCAGTGAGGCCACTAAAAGCAGTCGTCTCAACGAATCCGGATGGAACCGTCCCGGCGGATGCCGTCTCGGAAACGGGAGGCGGCGCAGCGCCCGGACCGAGCAAAACGACGAGACCGAATAGCCCGGCTGCGACCATGCCCCGTCGAAGCATTCCGCGAGTTCGCGAATGTAGCTCGACCACGAGCCCCACCATCCCCTTAGATTATCCCCCCAACAAACATCCGAACACACATAGCCTACATAGCTCACCACAATGTGCAAGTAGCGCGAAACGCGAGCGCTGAGCACCCCCGTCGACATGCAGCGAACATCGTAGCCCGAGCCGGAGCCTCACTCGTGAGTAGTCTCGAGTTCATGCCGACAGAGATCTCAGCAACCGCCGGAGAGCCACCGCTCGATCCCAAGCGCCGGTGGTGGCGAGTGGACCTCCGGATACCGTCGGGCGGAGCGGTAGTCGGGTCGCTCGCTTCTGTTGGCGTCACGCAGTTGGCTCTGATTGTCACCGGTGTTGTGACAGCGCGTACCCTCGGCCCAGCCGACCGTGGATATCTCGCGCTCGTCATCCTCGTTCCGACCGTACTCCACATCGTCGGGGCGCTTGGGCTCCCCAGGGCTGCGACCTATTACATCGCGAGCGATCCGCCCAACGGATCGTCGGTCTTGCACGCGATACGTGCCCCTGCCGTCCTCCAGGCAGTGATCCTGACAGTTCTCCAGGTCGCAATTTTCTCCGTGCTTCTCACTGATGATCCCGTGAACGTGCGATGGGCTGGAGTCGTCGTGCTCCCACTCGCGGCAGCGAATCTCGCCGACATGTACGGAAAGGCGATCCTGCAAGGGCAGCAGCGCTTCACAGCCTTCAACATTCTCCGCAACGCAACCGTGACTTTCAACCTCTTCGCAGTTCTTCTCGTGCTCGCCATCGGACAAACGAACCTCGTCGGATTTGCTGTGGCCTTCGTCGTTGCAAGCATTCTGTCAGCGGTTGTCACCGTCACCGTTGCGCTGACGGGCCGACGGTCGCGCACAAAACCGACCGTCAACATCCAGTCGCGCAAGGTACTGGGATATGGCCTCCGAGGCTATCTCGTGTCGCTCTCCCCGATTGGAACCTTCCGACTGGATCAAGCAATAATCGGGCTGTTCCTCGCCCCGCGAGCGCTCGGAATCTACGTCGTCGCAATCGCGTTCACCAACTTTCCGACGTTCGTCTCGCGCAGTGTCGGCCTCGTCGCCTTCCCACACGTCGCAGGTGCGAGCCGAACCCGCGAGGACGAGATGCGCCAGTTTCTCTGGTTCTCGATCGCCCTCTCCGGGGCCGCGGCACTCGTTCTCGAGTTGGCATCCGGTTGGCTCGTGCCGTTCTTCTTCGGTCAAGAATTCGCGGAGGCGATTCCGCTCACCCGCATACTGTTGTTGGGCGCATTTCTCGACGGTGTGCGTCGAGTTCTCACCGACACATCGAGCGGGATCGGTCGCCCCGGGCTCGGGAGCATTGCCGAGGTAGCGTCGTGGGTCGTTCTAGTCCCCGCGCTCGTCCTGCTGATGCCCCCATGGGGAATCACTGGAGTAGCGGCCGCAACAGCCGTGTCGTCCGCTGCGAGCCTCCTCACCCTCGTACTCCTCGTCAGGCACTCCACCGAACGAAGCGACCGGGTTCGCCAATCGCGATAATGAACGACCTGATCGAGATTCGACTGAGACCCGAATGAAGAATTCTCCAAACCGGCACTCGCAGACGATCGCTCTCAGCCAAACGGTCATTCCGGACTATCGAAAGCCGTTCTTCGAGGACCTCGCCGCTGCGTTGGGGTCGCGTTTGACGCTCCTCTCAGGGGATAAGGATTGGCAGCCCGACGTCATCCATGCCGACGTCGTGCCCTCGACGCCTGTTCGTAACATCTTCGCGGCGCGAAGGCGGTTCCTATGGCAGAGCGGTGCGCTCAAACCGCTCCTTGCCGCCGACATCGCAGTGATGATTCTCAACCCGCGCATTCTCACGAACTGGGTTGCCTTGATCCTGCGGCGCGTTGCGCGACGCAGGACAGTGCTGTGGGGCCACGCGTGGCCTCGGACGGGGCGAAGAAGCAAGACAGAGCGGGTTCGTGCACTAATGCGAGGACTCGCCAACACTGTCATCGTGTACACCGAAACCGAGGCGACGCACCTACGTGATGTGACCTCTTCCATCGACGTTATCGCGGCACCGAACGCCCTCTATCGCCGTCAGGACACCTCACCAACCGGCCAGACCGTGCTTCCGACGGACTTCGTTTTCGTCGGGAGGCTGACGCCCTCGAAAAGACCGGCCCTCCTTCTTTCGTCGTTCTGTCTCATAGCTCGCGACCTTCCGTCCGACGTCCGACTCGTCTTCGTTGGCAATGGTCCGTTGCGTCGTGCGCTCGAGGCTCAAGCGAGATCGGCCGGCCTGGGTGGACGCATCATCTTCACTGGACACATGTCAGCCGTCGACCACCTGAGACCGCTCTATGCACAGGCGATCGCTTCGGTGTCACCGGGTGACGCGGGCCTGTCCCTCATCCAAAGCATCGGCTTTGGAGTTCCGATGATTATTGCGCAGACCGCGAATCACGGTCCAGAAATCGAGGCTGCAGTCAAGGATGAGAACGCCGTCTTCTTCACCCCGAGCTCAATCTCGGCGTTGGCTTCGGCACTCCTCGCTGTTTCCGACGACCGTGAGCTCTGGGCCTCGCGTCGCGCGCTCATTGCAAGCTCGGCCCGCGATCAGTACTGCATCGAGAGGATGGTCGCCGCATTCGTTGCTGCGCTCCAAGCTAACCGATGACGTGATTGGAGGACGTGAATACCCAATGCAGGCTCGCGTTTCCTACGGTTGTGTGCGCTGGAAGCATTCTGCCGGGGGCACGGGAGACGTCGCGCTAGCATGGTCGAAATGGAGGCGAGCACCGAGCTGAGATTGGCCGCGGCGACACCGAATGTCGAAGGATCAGTTGCCGCCATCGCCCGAGCAGCGTCCCGGGAAGGAGTGCTCAGACGTTTCTACACCACATTGTACGGGCCCAACACATCGACGTACCTTCCTCGACGGGCCCGCGACCGGCTCGCCAAGGATATCGAGCGACGCAGCTTCCGCGGGATTGAGCACGGATCCGTCCAGGCTCTTGGTGGAACAACTGAGCTACTACGTATAGCCGCGATGCGAGTTCCGCGGGCCCAGCCGCTAGCATCGAGAGCAATGTACGAGACTGCGCGTCGGTTCGATCGCATGGTCGCGCGACGCCTCGACCCCACCGAGGTGAATGCCGTTGTCGCGATGTTCGCTTCGGCTAACGAGACGATGGCGGCCGCGCAAAAGCGCGGGATCCTCGGGGTACTCAACTTCATCAGCGGCTATCCGTCGGCGCGCAATCGTCTGCTCATCGAACTCGGCGGCCTCCGCGAAGGCCATCACGAGCTCATTCCAGCTCGCACTCAGGACGGAATCGAGCGGGCACTAGACCAGGCAGACCTAGTACTTGTGGCTTCTCAATTCGTTGCGCGTCAACTCACGGATGCCGGAGTGCCCGCCGACAAGATCGCTCTCGAACGATACGGCGTCGATCTCACGCGCTTTACGACGCCCCAGGTAGACGGAGCAGACAAACCCCACGACGGGCGTCCGCTGAGGTGTCTTTTCGTCGGCCAGATAGGCCACATCAAGGGTATTCCGGTCCTTGTCGAAGCGGCGCGCCGCCTCTCAGATCGCCCAGTAGAGATCTCATTGGTTGGCCCGCTGGTCACGCCTGACGTGCTGCACGACCTGCCCAGCAATGTCTCGTACCACGGGAAGATGGCCCACGCGGCCGTCGCAGAAATGATGGCGCAGGCTGACGTGTTCGTCCTCCCCTCACTTGTCGATGTGTTTCCCTTGGTCGTCATCGAGGCAATGGCATCCGGGTTGCCGGTGGTCGTGAGCGACAGCACGGGCGCGAGCGAGATCGTGGACAGCGAATCGGGGTTTGTCGTGCCTGTCGGTAACGCTGCCGCACTCGCCGAGGCGCTCGAAAATTTGCTCGATGATCCCGAGCTACGCAGGCGAATGAGTGTTTCGGCCCGCGGACGCGCGAACGCGACATCGTGGGAGTCGTACGGAAGAAACGTCGTCGCTCTGATCGCCGGAAGGGTCAGGAGTCGCTGAGATCGCCGCCGCCCTGATAGGCGAGAACGCTGCCCCTTAACACGGTGCGCGTTGCAAGTGCTGTCGCTTTCCACGTGAATCCAGACGCGTGCCCGACACCGCGATCTACCACTTCCTGACGCCAGCCATCATCGGTGAAGAGCCGTCGGCAGACAGTGGCGAACGATTCGGCATCCCCGGCCGCATACAGGGCGGCGTCTCCGCCCGCGTACTCGATGCCCGCTCCGGCCGACGCAATGACTGGGATCCCTAACCGCAGGCCCTCGATGACGGGCAGACCGAAACCCTCGAGTGTCGACGGGAACAGCACGACAGACGCACTGGAAAAGAGCGCCTGGTAAGCCGTGTCCGGGAGATATCCGTTGAGGCGGACAATGTCGCCGAGCCGAAGCCCTCGGATCAATGCCTCGAGATCAGCGCGCAGATCGCCGTGGGCACCTACAATCTCCAACCGCCGCTGAAAACCGGGCATGGAATCCCTCAACATCGCCCAGACGCGCACAGCGATGTCGGGGCGTTTGTTCGACCAGTGCGCGAAGGCGACTGCGTGGGTGCCGCCCGCTCCACGTGCCCAGTCGTCGACATGGTCGGCACCGTGCGCAACGACATGAACGCGGGCGGGTGAAACATGAAGCGAGTTCACGACGTCCCGTCGCGTGCGCTCCGAGATCGCGATCACGGCATCAGATTCCCGGATCGACCGGTGATAGACGAACTCCCGATACATCATCTGGGTACGGCTGAACTCCTCCGGCTGCACAATGTGCCGCATATCGTGGACGACGGTTACCTGAGGACGACGAACGGGTACGAGAGTGGCCCCGACGGGCGTCGCATTGAGAACCACGTGAGCGGGAAAGCGCCTCGCAAAGGCGTCGAGTCGAGCATGCTGCGTCAACAGCAGCCCAAACCGCCCGAGGCCCGTACGCCGTATCTCTACAAGTCCCGACAGCTCCACCTCGACCTCATGTGGGAAGGACGGATGCGCGGCCACGAGGATGTGGTCCGACGTTTCAGCGGCCTTCCAGCCCCGAAGGAGATTGCAGAGATGAGACCAGTTCCCGGGCGCGCGCGGACTCACGGTCACGGCATTGATCAGAACTCGCATTTAGGTCTTGAGACCCTGGATTGTCGCATTCTCTCCCTTCGCGGCGCGTGTCGCCCCATGAGCGGCCCAAGGTGATAGCCGATCGTGCCGAACGGCAGCCTCACGTCCGGACGCGCCAGCACGAACCTGCTGAGCCCAGAGCGCCAGGAGAAGAGCGGTTGGGAACCAGCCATACCGGACGTAGAGAATCGGCTCACCCATTGAGAACTGGACAAACGCCATCAACGCAGCGAAGGTCGCAGCGTCGAACGACCTGAACTCTGGCGATGATCGACGAAGCACCCGTATCCCCGTGGCGATTGATCCACCAACGATGACCATCAGACCGACGACTCCGAGGATGCCCGCAGTGAGCCACGGGCCGAGGATCATGTTGTGCACAGCCTTCGGGGTCACGGCAACCGTGCTGTCGTAGTCGAGTCCGACCCCGATCAGTGGCTGCTTCTGAATTCGCGCCCAAGCATCCGAGAAACCCTCGAGTCGCGAGTAGACGGTACCTCCCCTCCCCGTCTGCGCTTCTTCCCGTGAGGTCACGTTGAGGATCCGGTTTACGGGAGACGGCGAGTCGGTTGTTCCGGTCGCTGTCATGAGGACGAATCCGACTGCGACGACCGCACCGAGCGCAACGACGATTCGCAGACCGATGCCTCGTAGCACCAACCACAGAACAGTGGCTCCGCTTGCGGCGAGCAGGCCCCCGACGGAACCAGAGAGGAGCAGTCCTGCTGTGATCAGACCGCTCGAGCAAATGCCCAGGATCCTCATCCTCGGCCGAGGAGAATCGATCGCGAGCATCAGGGCAGGAACGAGAGCCGTTGCGGCAAGCCCTCCGAGCACGTTGAGCTGGGTGGTAAATCCCGACATTCGCCCATAGTTCACGATGCCCCCGGGGATAACGTCGCCGTAGAAGAATTGGAGAATTGCTCCGCTTGACGAGAGCGCGGCAGAGGAAACCCAGGCGGCGAGAGCAGTCTCGACATGCGATCGCGTCTGGAGGACGACCGTGCCAAGCCAGAACCAGATGAGCGTGAGATACAACATCCGGACGACGATCATCGCCGAGCCGTACGGATGAACCGCTTCGAGTGACGACAGCAAGCCCCCGAGCGCAAACATGAAGACACCGATCGTGATCGACCGGGGAACCAAGAAGGGGAGAGCCAGTCTCTCTACCACGATCACCACGACGGTGATCCCGAGGGCGCCAAGGAAGATCAGGTCAGAGGCAGTGAATCCCAGCGCGGGCCGAACGGTCAGCAGGCCAATTGTGGCTGCTCCGAGGTAGTACACCATTCGAGCAGGACGAAATGCTCGTACTTCGAAGGTCACATCACTGGCGGCGGCGACCTCGAATTCGCTCTCCCGCGAGGGCACCAACCGGACGTCGACCGGACGCACGACAGCACGAACCGCAACGAGGGCGAGGACGCCGACCACGATGATCACCATCGACAGCAAGATCAACGGCGAGACGGAAGCGACCCCGATGCCGACCACAGCGGCACCAAGAGCCGCGACTGCGAGCAGGCGGATCCGCCCGGATTGTGCACTACTCATTCTCACAGCATGATCATCATCGTTGCGGTCGTCTACCCGATCCGACAGAGCGCGGCCACGGGTCGGCCCGCCCGAACGTGAGCCGCCGATCCGCGTGAGCACGTCGAACGAAGGTCAGCGCGACCATCCCGGCAGACGAGACCATGGACGGATTCTGTCGAAGCGGCGGTGGGAACGGGTTCTCGTTCTCACGATGAAGATCAACGGGAGGAAGACGACGACTGAGTGCATGAAGAGGAGTACCGGGTCATAGCGCACGGCAACGACGACCGTCCAAAAGGCTGCAGCGAAGATGATCTGCACCGCAGGACTCTCGACCGCCCGGAGAAAGTATTCGTAGGCGACGCGTGCGAGGATCCCATATCCCGCCATCCCGAACAACACGCCTGCAACACCAAAGTCCCAGTAGAAGGAGAGGAGAGGCGAATACGCGGGGTCGAAACCGCCGAGCTTCTGGGCCTCCGGCCAGACCCGCGCCGTTACTTGCTGCGTATGTGGCAACGGCTTTTCACTCCAGAACGCACGAGGGACCGGACGGACAAGGAGATCCCCGAGTGTCGCTCCTCCAAATCGATAGTGCAGTTCATCCGGAACGACCGTCAGAGCCCCTGCGAGCGCAGGTGCCATCTCTGAATCCGACCCTTTGAAGAGTGGCGAGAGGGCATTGGTGGGGAGCGACAGAACGGTGCGTGCCGCGGCAGCTATGTCCTGTCGGTTCTCGTGGTACCGAAACGTGACAACCGCCTGCGAACCCAGCAGTGCAATAGCGAAGGCGACGGCGAGGGTTGCGATTCCGGGCCGCCGTTGGAGATGCAGATAACAAAAGACGACCATCCCGCCGACAAGTATCAGGAGGTAGAGACGACTCCCTGTCGGTAGCGTGCGGAACAAGGCGAGGGCGACGAGCATTCCGGTCGGAAGAACCGTCCGTAGGCGCGGCCGGCCGAGGGTAATCGCGAATGCAGCGAGCGCGGCAGGAACGACGAGCAACGAGAACCACCAGAGGAAGAGCGGAGAGTCGTTCAGGACGTCGTCCAGCGAGGGGCTTCGGCCTCCGAGATACGTGCGGACGGTCTGCACTCCGTCGACCGAGAGCAGAGCGAGAGCGAACACGGCAATCCCAAGAGCACCGGCGAGACAGGCCCTGACGAGCGCCCGAGGTTCGATCTCGCCGCTCTTCAGGAGAGGCAGGCAACGCGCGAGTCCCTTTCCGACCGACAACTCGTAACCGAGGACGAATGCGACAGCACCAAGCAACGCCAGGAGAAGGGCGTTGTCAAGGGCCGCTGAGATATCGAGATCGAAGAAGACCAGATCGTCCCGCACCAACATTCCCGCCGGACGAGAAACGAACATCACCCCCCACGCGAGGGCGAAAGCTGCAATCGGCTCGAAGGGGTCGAATCGCCTTTGCGCGACGCGCGCGGCCAACGGAAGCAGGAGAACCACACTGATGCCCACGATGAGGATGGTCGTAATCTTCACGCTCACGGTCGTGGGAACGCCAACGTCTGCGGTGCCTGTTGTCTAATGGTTCCGGCCCTCCTTCGGTCGTACCAAGGTACCTGCCCATTTCCGGTTGGGGCTCGCGAAGGCGGTCGATCGCGTACGGTCAACCGGTGACAATGGCACGGTCGCACGCGAAAGCACGGTTCCTGCGGGTCGCTGTGGCCTTTGCGTTGCTCGCGGCTGGCGCTGGCTTGCTCATCGGGTCGCTGGTGTCGTTCGAGACGTACGCGTCCCACGTCCATGGCGATACTTATGCGTACGGGGAGTTATCCTCGCAACGGTTCAGCGGATTCGTCGCCCGGTCGCAGATCATGGGGGTCAGCGCGGCGATCGCGTCGCTCCTTCTGCTCTGCGGCGGCCGACGCGTCGATGGCGCGACCGAATGCGTCGCCGTGGCGTGGACAGTTTCCCTCCGACAAGCACCGCGCCGCCTCGTCAACCTCGTGGACGTTATCGGCGCTGCTGAAGCCATCTCGCTGGCGGGAGTGATTGTGGTCGGAGCGGCGCTCCGGATCGCCTATCTCGGCGTGCCATTGCGCTACGACGAGGCGACCACGTGGTTGAGCTACGTGTCGAAACCACTCTATGTAGGGCTCTCGAACTACTCGGCGCCGAACAACCACTTGCTCAATACCGCCCTAGCAAAGCTCTCCGTGACAGCGCTCGGCGACAGCCCGACAGCACTCCGGTTACCGGCGCTTCTCGCCGCGATAGCAACGATCCCCGCTGTCTACGCTCTCGCGTTCCACCTTTATGGCAGAGCTGCAGCCCTCCTTGCATCGGGGCTCGTCGCCTCCTCTTCGACTCTTGTTGAATACTCGGCAAATAGCCGCGGCTATTCACTCGTCGTCCTTCTGACCCTCGTTGCACTCATCGCGGGAACCCGGGCGATTGGGCGCGACAGCCTCCCTGCCTGGACGGTGGTAACGGTCGCACTCGGGCTTGGACTGTATGCGGTGCCGACGATGCTGTACTCGGCCGTCGGCGTGCTCTTGTGGATCGCCCTTTCACAGTTGGTCGACCGACGGCCTGCCGCCCGTGTGCTCACCCGAACCGCCATCTGCGCCGCGGCGACCTCGGGACTGACCCTGATCCTCTACGCACCGGTGCTCGTCGTGTCAGGCCCGCAGGCGGTGACGGCAAATGAGTTCGTGACCCCCGTCTCGTTCCCCGACCTCCTCGGCCGACTTCCCGCCCACCTGTCGGACATCCTCCAAAGCTGGACGCGCGACGTCTCCGGGCCGGTGGCCGTGGCACTCGCTGTCCTGCTCCTCGTGTCCCTCGTGTTGACGCCCCGGCTGAGTTCTGTCGCGCTTTCTCCCCTCGCCCCGCTTGTCGTAGCCGGCATCGCTGTTGTGTTTGCGCAACGGGCCGTCCCTTTCACCCGCACGTGGCTCTATCTCGCGCCGGTCGCCGCCGCAACGATTGCCGGACTGCCGGGTGGTTTTCTCGACCGCGCCAGACGAGCCCAGGGCAACCGGCTGAGCATCGTCGCAGCCCCCGCACTTGCCCTGTTGATCGCACTCGCGGGAGCTACAGCCGTTCTTGCGGCCGATTCACCCCGCACCTCGCGTGAGACGGGCGGACTCCTCGATGCACCGCTCATCGCCACCTATCTTTCGGCTCTTGTAACCTCAAATGACCGGATCCTCGCGACCGGATCCGACACGATCCTTGCCTACTACCTCGACCGGGAAGGGGTCGACGCCGAACCGCTCATCTTCGGAGATGTACCGCTGCGCCGAACGTACGTCGTCGTCAACACCCTCGGCAAGCAAACGCTCCAGGGCGTGCTTGCCGACCTCGGCGAACCCCGTGCCCGCTACGGGCCAGCACGCCTACTCAAACGCTGGGAGTCGGCACAGCTGTACGTTCTCGCGCACCGCTGACCTGACGGACCTTACGACGTTCAAGGAACGCAAGCAGCGTGAACCATGAAACGATCGGGAGAATGGGCATCAGCATTCGTGGATAGGTTGCAAGCGCGAGGTGGACTAGGAGCGCCACCGCCGCGAGCATGCCGACTGGAAACGCGACGGCCGGCAGAGAGCGCCATCGCGGAACGAACGTGGCTGCCGAGAAAGCGAGGGCTGCCAGAACGACGGCGTTTGGGAGCGCATAGAAAAGATCGTTCCACTTCCAGCGCTCCGCGCTATAGGGAACGTTGAAGAACATCCGGGACGCGTTCGCGAGCAGGTTCTCGGCGTAGCGAGCAGGGTGGGAGCGAATGTTCCTCACTGCCTGTCTCTGAATGTGGACGTTCTGCTCGGCGAGCGAGAGGCCACGAAGGCTTCCGAAGAAGCTGCGGTGGGGTTCGAGCGATGGATCGCTGAAGACGTCGTCGGCCTGGTGCCAGTCGCCGCGATCGCCGGGATAGGGAGAGGCCATCCAGTACAGCGAGAGACTGCCCGAATTGCCCCAGACGAGCGTCTGACCGGTCACCGACGAGGTATACGCGAGCCACGGGAGGCAAAGAGCGAGCGCCGCTCCCACAACAGCTATCGCCCGCAGGATGGCGGTCGACCTGCGAACGAGGAAGCATGCGCCCAGAGCGACGAGGAGGATCGTCAGCACCCAGCCGTAGGCGACCCGCGTGAGTGCGAGACCAGCGAGCGCCACGCTGCCGAACGCAAGCCAACGGACCTTGCCGGTCTCGAGGTACCGAGAGAGCCCGAGCATCCCCGCAACGACGCAGAAGATCGCGGGTGGCTCACTGTGGAGATTCGGGAGGAGCGCCCAGAATGGCGGGTAGAGGCCAAGGGCATACGTGGCGATCAGAGCGGATCGCGGCCCTGCGCGATCGCGGACAAGGAGGAAGAACAGCACCATTGCGCAGAAGAGAAACAGAGGCCCGACCATGCGTACCACGCTGAGCGGTGCATCGAGCGCAACGAGTGGCGTGATCACCCCCGGAAGCCCAGGCCCAAACCAGAGATCCGGGCTCGTCGGGTTGGCGTCGAGCAATGCCTCGTCATTCCCCGTTACGTACGCCCCGTGCAGTAAGCGCGTGGCAAGTGTCAGATACGCGGCCTCATCGTCGGGATGACTCGGAAAGAGAAGCGTCGCGGCGACGTAGAGAACGAGGAGGGGAAGAAGGACACCGAGCTCGCGCGCCCGCATCGCCGACAAGCCTAGCGCTGCCGGGCCAGGACGGCTTCGGCCGCCCGTCGGCCGCTGCGCATCGAGTGATCCATGTTCAGGTATCCCCACTCGCCGAATCGGCCGGCCGTCCAGATCCCCTGCTCCTCGAGCCACGAGCGGATCCGATGGACGTTGATGCGATGGTCGAGGTCGTAGACGACGTAGGCCGGCGCGATCGCCTGGGCGCTCACAACGTCGACGTCGTCATCGGGCTCGATGATCCCCGCCGCTCGTAGACCTTCGATCGTACGTTCGATCGCGCTGTCTTGATCGAAAGGTTGGTGTGGCGCGTACGCCACTTCAGTCGAGACGGAGCTCCTACCCTCAGGCACGTTGTGAGGGCTGAACGTCCCGGGGAACGAGAGGCGATGGAACGGGAACGCATCTTCGTAGAAGTAAACCCAATGCTTGTCCGAGATCGAAGGCCGCCCGATCCCGATATTGACGTTGAAGATGCCCTGGTAGACAAGTGCGTGACAGGCAGCTGCGACGGCGGCCGGGAGATCCGGCAGCCACCGAGGCAAGAAGCACAGAGGAAGCGTGAAGACCATGCGGTCGAACTCGATCTCGTCACCGTCCACGAGGCGGACGACGCGACGGGCCAGATCGATCCTCTGCAGCTCGCGGCCGACCGAGATCCCTTGCACCCGCGCGGCAAGTGCACTCGCGAGTGACTCGATTCCGCCGCGCCACGGGTACCAGAAGTTCGCCGTGACACCCACCTGCGCGACGTCGTCGGTGAGAGCTCCCGTGACGATGCGAGCGACGTCAGGGGTTGGTACACGGCTTGCAATCCAGCTGTACTCCATCGTTGAGGGCTCGACGGTCCAGATCTTTCGCGCGTACGGAATCATCAATCGGTCGGCGATCCCGTTCCCGAACGTCGCGCGCATCCACTCCTCGTAGTTTCGAGGGACAGGTGCTCCTGCGGCCTTCGTCTCGACAGCAGAGACGAGCTCGACAAGACACTCGCGCACGAGCTCAACGGGAAGGCCATGGAGATGTGCCTGGAAAGGGAAACGAGTGTGAATTCCGTAGGCAGCGTGGTAGATAAACGCCTGACGCTCCTGTTCACGCATGTTGTCGCCGAGCAGATCCCGAATCAGCGCCTCCATCTCGGGGTCACTCGAGAAGAGGATGTGCGGCCCGTAATCAAAGACGTAGTCGTCATGCACGATCGACCGCGCGTGCCCGCCCGCCCGTCCTTCCTTTTCCAGGACGATCCAGCCGTCGTCGCCAGCCTCCTGCAGTGTGTGAGCCGCGGTGAGGCCGGCGAGCCCCCCTCCAAGGACGATGTCATGGCGGGTGCTAGTGGACAAGGGGATCCGGCGGAGTGAAGTTAGCGGGGGTAGTGTGAAACCGTTGCCTCACGCATCGTACTCGCAACGCTGCCGGAGCAGCCCGCTCGTTCTAAGCCCTTGACGTCCGACGACTCCCCATTACAGTGAAGTTAGGCGGCCGGCCCAAAGTCGCGTCGGCACCAACCGGCATCGCCGGGCGAGCTATGCAAGAAACGGCCAACCCAAGCTCCAGCGCTCAGCGTGCCCAGAGCGGTCGCCGGATCCTCATCATCTCGTCGTACTACCATCCCGAGCCAGCGGGAAATGCACCGTACGTCACCGGTCTAGCCGAGTATCTCGCTGCTCAGGGAAACGCCGTTCACGTACTCACCGGCTTCGCTCACTATCCGTCCTGGCAGTCGACCGCGAACCGTCGGCTTGCTGCGAGAGAACGCCGTAACGGTGTCGAGATCGTCAGGCGCTGGCACTACGTCCCCAGGAGACAATCCGCCGGCACCCGCGCAGCCTACGAGGCGACGCTCGCCGCTTTCGGCGCCTCGGGTCTTCCGCGGCGGCGTCCGGACGTGGTGATCGGTATCAGCCCCACCCTCGCTGCTGCTTCGCTCGCGCGCCTCGCAGGGGCCTTGTATCGGGTGCCATACGGCCTCGTATACCAGGACCTTCAGGGCCGCGGAGCAGCACAAAGCGGTGTCGCCGGCGGTGCACGCATCGCTTCACTCGTCGAAACCCTGGAGGTGTCGGCGGCCCGTGAGGCGGCCGCGGTCGGTGTGATCGCGGAGGGCTTCGGGTCGTACTTCGTCGATCACGGGGTCGATCGCACGCGGATTCACCGCCTCCGAAACTGGTCACAGGACGCCGCCCCATCCGAGCCGGAGCTCGAGACGCGGAAGCGACTCGGCTGGGGTGCCGAGGAATTCGTCTGCCTCCACGCAGGAAATATGGGTCACAAGCAGCGTCTCGAGAACCTCCTCCACACGGCTGCCATGATCCGGGACTCGAACACCCGGATGGTTCTCGCGGGCGAAGGGAACGAACGCCAGAAACTCGAGGAGATGGCACGGTCGCTCAACCTCGCGAACGTCTCCTTTGTTCCTCCACAGCCCACCGGTCGCTACGAGGCGATGCTGCGTGCTGCCGACGTGCTCGTAGTGAATCAGCGGGCATCGGTGGGAGATATGTCGCTCGCGAGCAAGCTGACGTCGTACTTCATGACCTCGCGTCCGGTCATCGCTTCGGTCGCGTCGACGAGCGAGACCGGCCGCGAACTCGAAGCGGCACAGGCTGGATTGCTCACGCCAGCCGATGACCCACACGCCCTCATGAGAGCGATCGACTGGATGCGCGAGCACCCCAAAGAGGCCGCCGAATTTGGCGCCGCTGGCCGAGCATACGCGGATCAGCATCTCACGACGGCCTCGGTACTGGCCGACTATGACGTGTTCATCGAAAAGGTCGCACAGGGCCGCGTTAAGGCACGACGCCAGCGGCGTCACGTCCACGCAGCTAATCCCGCCGCGCCGTTGAGATCCGTCCGGGCCGGCTCATCGGGACCTGCCCCAACGCTCGACTTTGTGCTGTCGTGCCTGATTGTCTCCTATCAATCCGCCTCCGTCCTCTCTCGATGCCTCACGGCGCTCGACCGCGATCGCGTCTCGCTACCGCTCGAGGTCGTCGTAGTCGACAACGCCTCGTCGGACGGAACCGGGGAGATGATCCACCGACGGTTCCCCTGGGTGAACCTGATCGAAAACGACGAAAACAGCGGCTTCTCACAGGCGACGAACACTGCCGTCCGAGCTGCACGCGGGTCGCTCATCCTCCATCTCAATCCGGACACGATCGTCCCTCCGGGCGGACTTGCGGCCGCCATCGCGGAACTCGAGCGGCACCCAGAGGTGGGGATGCTCGGGGGAAAGCTCGTCCGGGCGAACGGTACGTTCGATCACGCGTGCAAGCGCGGCGCGCCGACGATTTCGTCGTCCTTGTACTACTTCCTCGGCCTGAGCCGACTCTTCCCCCACAGTGGACGCTTCGCGCACTACACTGCAGGCGCGCTCGACAAGGACGAGGTCGGTTACGTCGAGGCTGTCACGGGCGCCTTCATGCTCGTCCGGCGCGAAGCAGCCGAGGAGGTCGGTGAGTTCGATGAGCGCTACTGGCTCTACGGCGAGGACCTCGACTGGTGTGCCAGACTTCGAGAGAAAGGTTGGCGGATTCTCTACTGGCCGGGCGTCGAGGTCACCCACCTCAAGGGCGGCAGCACAGATGGGCTCCGACCGTTGAACATCAACCTGGCGTTCTACAGAAGCATGTGGTTGTACTACGAAAAGCATCTGTCGGCGAGTCATTCACGCCCCATTTCGGGACTCGTTCGCGCGGGCATCTGGACGGGCTTCGTCGGTGCGGTCGTCAAGAGCGCCTTCGGGTCGGGGATCAAGTCCACCAGGCGGACGCTACGCCGGAACCATGCAACGTCTAACGCTAGCCGCTGAAGACTCTTTCGCCCCGCCGCCGGGCCTCTTGCGCACGCTCGTGTTTTTCCACGAGTCGCAGTCGCTCGGAGCCGGTCGTTCGGTCCTCGGTGTTGTCGACAAGCTCTCTGAGTACGGATGGACGTCGAACGGCTGGTTCCCCGGTGAAGGGCCGATCGTGGAATCCGCGCGGCAAACACTCGAGTGCGTCGCGGTTGTCGAACGGCCGATCGCCCACAGCCTCAGAGGTTGGCGCTCTCAGCCCGGTTGGCGCAGCAGGGGAGCCTTGACGCCTGGCTACTTCCGTGCCGTTCGCGGGATGCTTCTGACCGTTCGACCTCATGTGGTGCACGCGAATACACTCCTGTGCCTCCCCGAGGCCACGGTGGCGCGATCCTGCGGTCTGCCAGTGGTCCTCCAGGTTCACGAGATCCCACCTCCCGGGAACAAGCGAACTGCGACGATCCGCCTTGCAGCACGGGTCGCCGACGTGCTCGTTGCGGTATCCGACGCGGTCGCCGAGGTCGTCTCGCCCCATGCCGGCAAGACTCCGGTGCTCACCGTCAAGAACGGCGTCCCCGCAACGACGGCTTCCAACACCGCCGATGCACGCGACGATCGGCCGTTCACGGTCGGGACTGTCGCCACGGTGTCGCGGGTAAAGGGAACGGACGTTTTCCTTCGTGCTGGACAACTCGCTGCCCGTGCGATGCCGGATATCCGGGTCGAGCACGTCGGTTCTCCGCACCTCCACACCGACGTGGGGCTCGACGACGAACTGTCGCTCTTGCTCGAGGATCCCGTCCTTCGCGCAGTCACATCGATGCGAGGACAGCAGACTGCGGCCGACCTGCTCGACGGCTGGGATATCTATATCTCCGCATCAAGAAGCGAGGCGTTTCCACTCGGGGTGCTCGAAGCAATGGCCGCCGGCCTTCCCGTCATCGCGACCGCTGTGGGGGGCGTGCCGGAGCAGATCGAGCATCTTCGTACCGGCATCCTGGTCGAACCCGACGACCCGGAGGCGATCGCCTCGTGGATCGAGCGTCTCCGAGTGGATTCCGAACTCAGACTCCGACTCGGTGCGGCGGGAGCGGAACGCGTGAGGACGCATTTCACGCTAGCTGCGCAGGCGGAGGGACTGCACCGCGCCTACCTCACCGCACTCAACCTCAGATTCGGCCCTCCGGTCGTCCGAGAACGCACGAGGCAGCCATCATGACGGACACGTTCATCACGGCTGTCGTGGTCGCCTGGAACGCGGGGTCGACGCTCAACGCGTGTGTCAGTTCGCTGCGAGAATCGGCGATCCTGGCCAGTGTGGGACTGAACGTGATCGTCATCGACAACAACTCAGTCGACGACTCGGTCACCTCGCTACCGCTGCGGTCTGCGGACCGCGTCGTATGTAATCCCGTCAACGCCGGATTCGGCGTCGCAGCTTCACAGGGCATCGCACTGGCAGACGCACCGTGGGTGATGCTCATCAACCCTGACGTCGTCGTCGACCGCATGGCGATCCCCGTGCTCGCGGCAGCCGCACGAGCAGCCACCTCCGACGTAGCCACCCTCATTCCCGAGTTGCGCTTCACGAGCGATCCGAGCTTGATCAACTGTCGTGGCGTGACGATGGATGCCGCGGGCATCCCAGCCGAGATCGATGCAGGCACACGAGGCGTCCCTGAACGAGAATCCGCACTGGAGGCGCTCGGGGGATCGAGCGGCTGCTGCCTCCTTCGGCTCGAGGCACTACGGACTTTGGGGGGAATCGAGCCGTGCTTCTTCGCGTACCTCGAGGATGTCGATCTGGCCGTCCGCCTTCGAGCAGCGGGCTTTCGCGCCCTCGCCGTGCCCGAGGCCGTCGCCTGGCATGAAGGCTCCGCCACAACGGGGGAGGGATCTCCGCTCAAGACGTACCTCGTTGCCCGCAACCGACGGATTCTCTTTCGTCTAGATGGTCCTCGTTCAGTCGAGGCACGCTTTTGGCGAAGCGTGATCGAGACCGGCCACGCTGTCGTCTCGACCCGTCAGCCCGCTGTCGCTGCGCCGTGGCTTGGACGGCTTGGATCCCTACGCCTCCGGCTTTACACGCGGTTCGTCATCCGCTCGCGCCGACTGACCGAGCCCACCCGAAGTCCACTTTCGCTCCCCGACCGCGTCGGCCTGCGTGCGACGCTTGCGCGAAAGCGCAGGATCGAGCAAGGCATCAATAAGCACTGAGCCGATCTCGGCTATCCATCACAAAATGTTTCGCTACGAGCGCGATGGGACAATAAAGTGCTAGACGAACGGCTAGGTAAAACCCTGTTGACAGAACGGTTGTAGGCACGAATACTGAGGAGGTATCAAGGGGAGCGCGCCGTAGCCGGGAGATCGGGGGAAAGGGTCGAAGCGGACTGAGCCACGATGCCGTTCGCTCGCTCATGCCTGTGACTCCTGCGTCCACGGCCGATGCAACGAAACTCAGCAATCGCGCAGCATTGAAGGGGAGCCCGAAACATGTCGAGTCGATCGCAAACTAACCGAATCGGGAGCCTCGACCTTGCGACCGATGCGCCGGCAGTGACCACGGATTCCGTGCCCGTCCTCGCTGCTGTGCCGTCAGTGGGACGTCGAAGATCACGCGAAGGTGGGCGCAGAGTGCTCCTGGGCGTGGGCGCCGACGTCGCAACTCTGGGCTTGGCCAACGTCATCACGGCCGGACTCACGGACCGCGGCCTCGACTTCGTAACTCTGATCCTGTTCGATGCGATCGCAATCGCAGCGATGGCTGGATGGCGTGCGTACGCGCCGAGAGTGCGTCTCGATGTCCTCGACGACATCCGTCTCGCCGCCGCATCGACCGCGCTCGCCGGGATGGCCGCTATCTCGTTTGGAGCACTCACATCGGCGACGATCGATGCCAACGACGTGCTCGTGCTCTGGCTGGTCGCAAGTGGCCTCCTCTCAGCAGGCCGAATTGGACGGACCGAGGTCGGGCTGCGCCGACGGCGTCTGTACGGGAGTGGTGCGAAGACTCTGATCATCGGCGCAGGGAACGTTGGTCGGCTAACAGCTCGACGTCTGATGGATCATCCGGAGTTTGGACTCAGGCCTGTTGGCTTCCTCGATCGCGAGCCTATTGACGTCCCTGGATCTCCGCTGCCACTTCCTGTATTCGGTGGGAGTGAGGAGCTCGAGGCCTCCGTGATCAAGAACGATGTCGACTGCGTGGTGTTCACCTTCTCGAGCGCGCCGCACGGCGAGTTGCTGAGGCTCCTCGACGAGTGCGATCGGATCGGAGTCCGCGCGCTCGTCGTTCCGCGCCTGTTCGAGCGTGTGCCGTCCCGCCTCAACGTCGAGCATGTCGGGGGTCTACCACTGCTCGAGATGTACGCATCACGACCACGTGGCTTCCAGTACGCGGTCAAGTACGTCGTCGACCGGATGATTGGAGCGCTGCTGTTGGTGGTTCTGTCACCCATCCTCATTGCGACCGCGCTTGCCGTGCGGCTTTCTCTCGGTAGGCCGATCCTTTACCGACAGGAACGGGTTGGGCTGGATGGCTGCGCCTTCAACATGTTCAAGTTCCGCACCATGCGCCCGATTCTCGCACCGGACGACGATGTGCTGCAATTCCAGCCGGAGCAAGCGCCGGGGGGCGTGGAAGGGTCTGACCGACGGACGCGCATCGGCACGTTTCTCCGTGCAACCTCACTCGATGAGCTCGTGCAGCTTGTCAATGTCGTCAAGGGCGAGATGAGCATCGTCGGCCCGAGGCCCGAGCGCCCCGAGTACGTCGACTACTTTGCCGCACACGTTCACCGCTATGACGATCGACACCGTGTCAAGGGTGGCATGACCGGCTGGGCCCAGATCCACCGGCTTCGCGGCAAGACGTCGATCCAGGACAGAGTCGAGTGGGACAACTACTACATCGAGAACTTCTCGCTCTGGCTCGACCTCAAGATCATACTGTTGACGATTCCGGCGATCCTCCGCGTCCGCGCTGAGTGATCTCCAGGCTCGCGCTACGAGCCGTGAGTATCCTGAGTGCACGCCATGGACACTGCCGAGCACACATCCGCGCACTCACTGACCAACCGCGTGGCGCGGCGTCGGCGCTGGGCTCGACGCCTCGGTACCGCCCTGATCATCGTAGGCCTCGGCTTCATTGGCTGGTCGTTCGTGGTCTGGCATTGGGACGATCCGTTCACCTCGCTCTACACGCGGCGGGAGCAGGGTCGTCTGAGCGAGCGCTACGAGGTGATCGCGAAAGCAACCGCGTCCAAGGCGAGCATTCCTCCAATCACCAGTCGCTCGGAAGCGGTGCGCAAGGTCGGGGTCGCTGCAGGCACCTTCCGCTCAGCCTCCCTCGTGGGGGATCCAATCGGGCGCCTCATCGTCCCACGCCTAGGACTCAACATTGTGATCGTGAACGGCACTGACACCGCGACGCTGAGAAAGGGGCCGGGCAGGGACATCCGTTCATACCTTCCGGGTCAGGGCGAGCTTGTCTATATCGCAGGCCATCGAACAACGTATGGCGCCCCGTTCTCCCATATCGACCTGCTCCGGAAGGGCGACCGCGTAACGGTCAAAGTGCCCTACGGAACGTTCGTCTACGGAGTCACCGGTCACAGCATCGTCCGCGCCGATGATCTCTCCGTCCTTCGCTCCCGCGGGCGCGAAGTCGTGGCGCTCCAGGCTTGCCATCCCCGCTTTTTCGCGACAGAGCGCTACATCGTTTGGGCCAGGCCGATCAGCTTCGCACCACACCATGGGCGAACCTATGCGGGCGCCCTCGGCCTTTCGACGGCAAACCAGTAGGACGGCTCCAGCGGTCGCCAGGAACCTTACGCCACCTCCGTTCCTCGCGTACGCGAGGCAAACAGCGCAGCCGCAATCGTCGTCACGAGTCGCTCGATCGTCGCCGCCACTCGATCGAACTCCTTCTGCGTGGCCCCCAACGGATCTGCGAGCGTGGGTGCGGCAAGGGGGGGGGCGCGTCTCACTCCGTGAGCCTTCACGACGGCGGTTCGCGGGTCGGGTCGAAACGGCAACAAGCGCTCCGCGTCAAGCTGCTCGAGAAGATCCGCTAGCTCGAGAATCGTGAACGCGCGACCGTACGATGCACCCCCGTCCATGACGGCGGCGGCGACGTGGAAGGGTTCAAAGCCGACGACGAGATCGGCGTCGATCAGCTCGCCGCTCCTCAGGTTCGTTGAGCGATGTCTGGACAGATCGACACCGAGCGCGGCACCAGCAGCGACCGCCTCGGTCAGCGCTGGCTTCGGCCCTGCTTGGAGCGTCCCGCGCGAACGCACGGTCACGTGCGAAGGCTTGATGAGGCCTGTCAGAAATGCCTCGGCGAGTGGGCTACGAGCACGGTTACCCGTGCACAAGAAAACAACGTCAAACGTCTCTCGATCCGTGGAATCAGATGGACGAGCAGTCACGCCCCGAAGATACCGTGGATTCAACGCCCGACGCAAGACGGCGGCCCACCTCAGGCAGACCGCCGTCTTGCGTCATGCGTCCGTGCGACCTTACTCGCGCGACTCGCGTCGGCGAAGTGCGATCCCGACACCGACGAGGGCACCGCCGAGAGCGAGCGTGCCGACGAGAGACAGGCCTGTAAAGGGAAGCGTCCCGGACGTCACGGTCTGCGCCGGCGGAGGCTTCGGCTTTGACGCCTTCGTTATAGCCACGCCCTTCACGATGGGCTTCGCGGCCGGGTACTGCCCTTGGGCCGACTTCTTCGAGACGATGGTGGTCTTGGCGACCGAAGCGCCCTCAGCGGCGTAGCCCACACCGCCGAACGAGGCTAGCGATCCAAGCACCATCGTGGTGGTTGCAGCCACGAACACGAGTCGCGAACGGCGGTGCGCGGGATGCTGAACCCCGATCTCGCGCGCAAGCGAACGAACGAACGCCTCGTCCGCCTGTGGTGCCTCGTCACGCAACTCCCCATCGAGCGGACGACTCCCCCTGAACAATCTTGTTCTCATGACTCCCTCTCCCCGTTTGAACTGTTATCACGACGGCATGAACGATCGTCCTTCCTACAACATATACCGCACTTGATGTCATTTTCTTACAGCCAACCGAATCGAATCGACTCCTGGGCGCTGCTAAACTCGCTAAGACGGGAGTTGGGACTATCGGAAACCGCTCCGTTCACGCACACTGCGTCAGATGACTACAACTGGACACAGCCACCGCGAGCAGACACTCGCCGATTACCTCGCCGTCGTCCGACGGCACATCTGGGCGATCACCGTGATCGCGGTAATCGTCCCCGTCTCGGCGTACGTCGTGTCGAGCCAGCAGCCTGAGGTATTCAGCGCATCGTCGACTGTGCTGTTGAGTCGACAAGACCTCGGCTCGGCTCTGACCGGAGTCTCCAACGCCGACAGCAACAGCGATCCCAATCGCGTGGCGCAGACGCAGGCAGCGATCGCACGCACACAGGACGTCGCCCGGCAGGCGATCGAGCGAGCGGGTGTGAGAGGGATGTTCCCGTACGAGTTGCTCGAGAGCTCGACCGTCAAGCCAGAGAGCGAAGCCGACATCCTACGGTTCACCATCGAAACTGACGGCCCGATCAAGGCGGCGAGGCTCGCGAACGGGTATGCCGAGGCCTTCGCGGCAAACAAATATCGGTTGGACACCTCCAGCCTCTCGCGTGCGAGGGAGGAGCTCGACGGCCGCCTCACACAGTTACGCACGGCGGATCAGACGAACACAGCAGTGTACTCCGAGCTGCTTGGACAGGCGCAGAAACTGCGTACTGTCGAGCTGCTCCAGACGCGCGCGACGGTGATCAAGCGTGCCACAATTGGTGCGAAGATAGCACCCACCCCGAAGCGCAACGCAATTCTCGGTGCTGCCCTCGGGCTTCTGTTAGCCCTCGGTGTCGCATTCCTCTGGAACGCCCTCGACAAACGCGTGCGTGACGAGGACGAGGTTGAACGAATCCTCGGACTGCCACTCCTCGCGCGCCTCCCGAGGCCCGGCCGGCACTCACGAAACGCCGACCGGCCTTCAATGCTCGACGAGCCCTCCGACACGTCTTCAGAGGCAGTACGACGGTTGCGAACGAATCTCGAGCTGGCAAACCTCGAGGGACATGCAAAGGTCATCATGGTGACGAGTGCCGGGCCGAACGAAGGGAAGTCGACGACGATCGCAAATCTTGCAGTGGCCCTCGGACGCTCGGGACGAACGGTGGCGCTCGTGGATCTGGACCTCCGGCGTCCGATCATCGCGACCTTCTTCGATCTGGAAGGCCGACCCGGCGTCACTGACGTCGCGCTGGGCAGGATCTCGCTTGGCGACGCCCTCGTTCCGGTGCATCTGCCCTTTGCGCTCTCGATGTCACACAACGGCCAAACGCAAGCGCCGGAGGCGGAGCACCTGCACATCCTTCCGTGCGGCCCACTACCCGCAAACCCTGGAGAATTTGTCGGAACACAATCGGTTGCGACCATGCTTCAAGAGCTCCGCAAGAGCCACGATTTCGTCCTGGTCGACGCTCCGCCGCTCCTTACTGTCGGCGACGGGATGACGCTGTCGACGAGCGTGGACGCACTGTTCGCGGTCGTCAGGCTCGGAACGGCGAGTCGACCGATGGTCAAAGATCTCGCGCGCGGCCTTGCGGCATGCCCAGCGTCGAAACTCGGATACGTGATCACGGACGTCGACGAACACAAGCTCTATGGGACAGCAGCCTACGGGTACTACACGAAGGCTGACGCGCCAGAACCGAAGCTCCTCCGCCGGGTGTCATCATCCGGTCGCTGAGCCGACCGTGGCGGTCGCTCGATCGGATTGAGCAGCGGCACCAGAGTTGACGTTCGATGAACGAGTTGGCTGAGACGGAGTACAACCTTGACGACGTCGCGAGCCGACCCTCTGAAGCAGCGCCGCGCATCCCCACACTCGATTGGCTGCCCGCCGCGCTCGCTGCGTTCGGCGCCGTGGTGGCGGTCGGAGGGAACCAGGGCGCCTACTTCCCGACGGCGTGGGGCCCGAGTTCGGTTGGTCTCCTTGCCCTCATCGCCGCCTTCCTCATTCTCGGTGTCGCTACAGATGCCAGCCGGGCCGACGCGGCCTTCGCCCTCACCCTCGCGACCCTGATCGGCTGGATTGCACTCTCCGGAATCTGGTCTGCGATCCCCACGGAGACACTCCATGAAGTGCAGCGCGGACTCGTCTTTCTTGCAGGCGTCGTGGCGATCCTACTTCTGTCTCGCGGCGGGACACATGCTCATATTGCTTTCGCGATCGCCGCAGGCATTGTCGTGCTGTGTGGCTACGCTCTGGCGACTCGCCTGCTACCGGCCACTCTGGGCACGTTCGATTCCACGAAAGGCTACCGCCTGGCCGAGCCGATCGGCTACTGGAACGGGCTCGGCATACTGGCTGCGATCGGGATTCTTCTCCTGTTGGCCCTATCGCTCGAATCGCGATCGAACTGGGAGCAAGCGGCGGCGGCGGTAGCTCTCTGTGTTGTTGCTCCAACCCTGTACTTCACGTACAGCCGCGGTGCCTGGGTGGCGTTGTTGGTAGGCCTGATGGGGACGTTTGCCGTCTCGCCACGCAGGCTCCGCAGCCTGGCCGGCCTCCTCTGCGTGGCCCCGGCCCCCGTAGCGATCGTTCTGTTCGCATCGACGTTAGATGGCCTGACAACTGCGGGCGTTACTCTCGATCACGCAGTGAGCGACGGTAGAACAATGATCGCTGCCCTGTCCGTAGGGATCTTGGTCGCCGTTGCGGGATCCACTGCCTGGCTCGCCTTGCAGAAGCGCGGCCCCGTCGGTCAGCCGACCCGTGTCATCGCAGGAGCTCTGGTCTTAGGTGCCCTCTGCATCTCAGCGGTTGGGGCAGTCGTCCACGAGGGTGGCCCATCCAGCCTCGCTTCCCGAGCCAAGAGTGCCTTCAACGCTCCGGAAGGTACGGCGGCCGGCCCTCGCCTGAACGGTCGACTGTTCGTCCTTTCCGGCACCGGTCGCAGTGAACTGTGGCAGGTCGCCAGGGAGGCATGGGAAAGCTCGCCGCTGCTGGGCGTCGGTGCAGGCTCGTATGAGCGATACTGGCAGGCCAGCGATCGTTGGTCACACTCGGCTCGTGATGCCCACAGTCTGTACCTCGAAACGCTCACGGAATTAGGCCCGCTGGGGCTATTGCTCCTCGCACTCACGCTCGGCATTCCGGTTTACGCTCTTGTCTCGGCTCGACGACAACCCGTCATCTCGGGCGCACTGGGCGCATTCATTGCCTACCTGGTTCATGCCGGGATCGACTGGGACTGGGAGCTGACAGTCGTCACGCTGTCGGCGTTGCTGGTCGGGTGCCTGGGATTGATCGCGCTTCGCACAGGACTGCCCTCCCGACTGGGCGGAACTACCCGACTGGTCGCCGGCATTGTGCTGGTCGCGGCGGCAGGGTTCGTGACAGTCGGCTACATCGGAAACGATTCGCTCGATCGAGCGCAGGTTGCCCTCGACATCGGCAACGCGCAAGTGGCCGTCTCCGAGTCGAGGTATGGGGATCGCTGGTCGCCCTGGTCGCCGTACCCGGCCACTGTCCGTGGCGAGGCATTCCTGCTTCTCAATCAGGACGGAGCAGCTCGTGCGGCGTTCCTTCGAGCAATTGACCGCGATCCGCGGTACTGGCGGGCTTGGCTTGGTCTTGCCGTCGCGAGTAACGGAGCGGAGAGAGCCGCGGCAATGCGACGCGCCAAGGTGCTCTTCCCAAGGAGCAGAGAGATCGAGGAGACGGAGCGTCTCCTTGCGGAACGGACGGTCGAGTCGGCCGAGGGGTGACTTTGGTCGATTCCTGACTACAATGAGAGTATGTTGAAGTGCGATCCAATCTCCGATCCGGAAGCATCGATCCGCAGGGTGTATTCGTACGTCGCGTACCGGATTGGACAGGGTGCCGACGCTGAGGACGTCACAAACGACGTGATGCTACGGGCCGTGAAATATCGCACGAGCTACGACCCAGCCAAGGGAAAACCGGCTACCTGGCTTCTCGCGATCGCCCGCAAGTGTCTGGACGATCATCTTGCTTCGCGTCCGTTGGTCAGCGGCGAATCCGTCGAAACTGTGGCTCCGGGCGACTTTGAATCCGAGACACTGCGTCGCCTCACAGTCACTGACGCCGTCGCGCGGCTCGACGATCACGACCGCGAGCTGATTGCCCTGCGATACGGTGCCGATCTCAGCACCCGACAGATCGCGGCAGTCGTCGGACTCTCGCCGAACGCGGTTGACGTAGGGCTCCACCGGGCTCGCCAGCGTCTGTCGGTTCAGCTGCATCGCGAAGGCTACGGACACAGCTTTCGGAGTAACTCGCCGAAGCGACGCGTCGCCGAATCCGGCGCGTAGGGCACGTTATGGCTCTCGCCGTGCTTCGGGACGTAATGTCCCGGGTTTGACGGCGACAACACCGTGAGCGACGAGCGGCCCGTATCGCACTTTACCTTTCGAGGGCTTGAACCCGGGATACACGAACCACGAATAGCTCATCTTCGGGGTCGAGCGGAGATTCGAGGGGGAAGAGTTCGCAACACGCACACGGGGCAACGTTGGCCACAGGTCGACCCTCTGAGACCCGCGCACAAGGATAACGTTGTAGAACGAGGCGCCTGAAACCGGGCGCCAGCGAATGATCGACCCGCTGCGATCTTTGATTCCCTCCTCTACAACCGGCTGAGGAGGCCTGGTAGAAAGCTGAGGTGGCTGAATCGGAAGCGCACCGACGAGGCTCGGCGCTCGGGCCGGCGGCAGAAACGCCAGCAGTGGGGTGGCCATGACCCCCGCGAGCACCAGCCAGGCACCGGCCGTCAGGGCGCTCCTGAGCAAACCTCGTCGACCCCGGGCGCGCGGTCGGTCTTCAACTCGGCCCACGTGGGGCGGAGCAACGGCGCTCGGAGTCGGCTCTCCCTGAATCCGCGGCCGCGTGGCAAGGCAGTCTGGGGGCTCCGGGAGCGACGCCCGTGCTGCTGCCGCTAGGTCGGGATCAACGAGGACGAGTTCGGGGCTGATGGGTATCGCCCGCTTGCTCATGGCCACACTGTTGAGGCTCGTTTCGCGCACGGCATACTACGTCTTCGCTCACAGACTCGTTACCCCTTCGAGCCCATAACCCGAATGGCTGGCAGACGCGTACCTGACTGATCCCAGTAATCGCTACCAAACGGACGGTCGCTAGCGCACTCGACCGAGTAACACACAACCGTTGTGCCCGCCGAGGCCCATCGCGTTCGAAAGGGCAACCTCCAGGCCATCGACCTTGCGGGACTCGTTGGGGACGTAGTCGAGGTTGAGCTCCGGATCCGGGTTTCGGTAGTCGATCGTCGGCGGGAGTTCCTGGTGGAAGAGCGCCCGCGCGCACATCATCGCCTCGACCGCACCGGCTGCACCGAAGCAATGGCCCGTCACCGACTTGGTCGACGAGACCGCAAGCTTGTAGGCGTGGTCGCCGAACACCTGCCTGAGCGCGCGTGTCTCTGCGAGATCGCCGAGCGGCGTCGACGTGCCGTGCGCGTTCACGTACCCCACGCGCTCGGGCGCGATGCCGGCTGCATCGAGTGCGGCCGAGATCATCGCCGCAACGCCGGTCGCCTCGGGCTCCGGCTGCGCGAGGTGATGCGCGTCATTCGACGCACCGTACCCGAGCACCTCGGCGTAGATCGTGGCCCCGCGCGCCTTCGCCGCCTCGAGCTCCTCGAGC
>JBKJVI010000045.1:0-13913 GCA_046590225.1 Gaiella sp.
ACCCGCCGCTCGTACGCAGCACACGTTCCCCCAAAGGTCGCGCCCGCCTGCACGCCGGGGTCGGCCGGGCTCTCGAGGCCGAACGTCCGCGTGATCCAGATCGAGCCGAGCTTCTTCGGAAAGCCCTGCAGCCAGCCACGTGTCAGGGCGAAATCCCGGTCGACCCAGATGAAGGGGCATGTTGTCACCTCCTCGCCGTCGAGGAGCGCGTTGACGACGAGGAACACCTCCTTGTACTGCGAGCGGGAGGGGTCGATCAGCTCGCCACCGGACTCCGAGCACGACTGCCAGTCGGCGAACACCGCCGCGCAACGTCCGGCGTCGGGGTGAGGGTCCAGACCTTTCGGCAGCACCGAGGCAGCCTTCTCGGGATCGGCCCAGTACTCGACGACGAGGAAGTCGCCGATGTAGTGCCAGGGCGGATACGGAACGATGGATGCGCGGCCACCGGGCGAGCGCGGGGTCGTGTAGCCGGTGACGGCCATCAGCTCTCCTCGCGGGGTGGAAGGATATGCCCGCGCGTCTCGAGGCTCTCGCGCTCGTACTCGACTGCGACCGGGTCGAAGCGGAAGTAGGAGCGCGGAGGGAGCGGCCCCCAGGTGTTCGACGAGTAGCGATCGTCGGGATAGACGCGGGGAACGTGATCCTCCTGGATCTGCTCCATGTCGCAGTACAGCTCGACGAAGCACTCCTCCTCGACGATCCTGACGTAGCTCGCGATGTTGCCCGCGATCCCGTGACGCGTCGGCCCCCAGCCGAGCCAGCGCCCATGCCGGGCGACGTGGTCGAGCATGTCGCGCATCTTCCCGATGTCGACGGTCTCGAAGGCGAGGTGATGGAAGTGCGAGTAGCCGACGTCGACGAGCGCCATCACGTGGTGATCCGTGTTGATGTGGAACCAGACGCCCGCCTCGTCGAGCCAGTCCGACAGGCGCATGCCGAGCACCTCGGTGTAGAACCGGAAACCTGCGTGAATGTCGCTCGTCAGGCAGTTGACGTGGCCGAGCCTGCGGGCCCCGCCGAGGTGGACTGTGGTGGACGGCCGCGCGTGTTGCGGCCACCGGTCGACTTCGGACGAAGGAGCCAGAAACGACATCAGCTGTACGGGCCGCCCGTCCGGATCGACGACGAAGAGCGATCCGTCGCGCTCGTCCCACGCGAGGCCCTGCGCCTTCAGATGCGCGCGTGCCTCGTCGAGCGAGCAGTCGTGCGCCAACTCGAAGGCAAAGTGGTCGTGCCCCGGGCTTCCGCCCTCGACGAGCTCGAGGCAGTACGGCTCGTCGTTGCAGGCGAGGAGCGCCTTCCCGTTCCCCCGCGAGCGCTCGACCAATCCGAACTGGATCTGCCAACGGGCGGACGCCTCGTCGAGGTCGGCGACGCGGAGGCAGATGTGATCCAGCCGGTGGAGCCGGATCACGGCTTACGGCCCTCGGACACCATCCGCTCCGCCTCGTCCTCGGGAATCGCGAGTGCCACGTGGAGCGTCTGCGCCGAGACCTGCATCTGCTCTCCGGGCCCGGCGAGATCGACGTCCCACTCCTCGATCGTGTTCGTCAGTCGACCGATGCCCGAGATCTCGACCTCGACGACGTCGCCTGGCTTCATCGGCCTCGAGTTCGCAGGCGTGCCGGTGAGGATCACATCACCCGGCTCAAGCGTGATCAGCCGACACAGATCGGCGAGCTGGTAGGCGACCAGGAAGAGAAGGTCGTCGGCCGTCGCCTCCTGCACGACGTTGCCGTTCAGGTAGGTGCGGAGCGTGAAGTCGGTCGGGTCGAACTCGGCGGCTGGCACGAGCTCCGGGCCGAGCGGGAGGAAGCCGTCGTGGCCCTTGACGCGCAGCATCGCGCCGCGGTCGGCGTGCCGGAAGTCGTGCATGCCGACGTCGTTCGCGCACGTGTAGCCGCCCACGTAGTCGAGCACCTGATCGATCGGCACGCCCTTCATCCGGCGCCCGATGATCACGGCGAGTTCGCCCTCGTAGTTCAGGAACCGGGAGCCCCGAGCCATCAGCACCGGCTGGCGGTGGCCGTTCAGCGTCGACGGCGGCTTCATGAAGTACGACGGCTCGGGCGGGGTCTTCGCCTCGTACTCGCGCACGCGGCTCCCGTACGTGAGGTGCACGGCGAGGATCTTCGACGGGTGCGCCGGAGCGAGGTACGTCGCCGATGCCTCGGGAATCCGGAGACCGTCGGAGAGGATGATCTCAGGGCCGACATGGCGGCCCCAACGCGCTTCGCCGTCGTGCTCGACGCTGACGCAGCGTCCCTCGGGACTAGAGATGGGCAGCATATTCCTCGATCTCCCACTGGCTGACGACCTCGAGGTCGAGCTCACCGACGGCCTCCGTGAACCGCTCTACCTCGAACCGCTTCATCGCGACGAACGTCGAGACGAGGCTCCTCCCTATCTTCTCCGTGAGCACCGTGTCCGCCTCGAGGGCATCGAGGGCAGCGCCGAGATCGGAGGGTAGCGTCGAGCCGGCGTGGGCGTCGTCCATCCGGTACGCGTCCCCGACGACTGGATTGGGAGGAGCGAGATCCCTTTCGATGCCGTCGAGGCCGGCGAGCAGGAGCGCTGCGATCATCAAGTGGGCGCACGCGGCGCCGTCGGCAGTGCGCACCTCCACCCGTGCCCTCGAACCGCGCTCGTTCGGGACACGGCAGAAGGCCGTCCGATTGTCGTGGCCCCAGTTCGCATGCGTCGGCGCGAGACTATCGGGGAGGATGCGCTTGTAGGAGTTGACCGTCGGCCCGAGGATGGCTTGGAGCCCTTGCGCGTGATCGATCACGCCGGCGATGAAGTTCGCGGCGAGGGGGCTGAGCCCGTCCGGCCCACCCTCGTCGGCAAAGGCGTTCTTGCCGTCGGAGTCGTTGAGCGAGAGGTGGACGTGGAAGCCGGAGCCGCCCTGGTCGGAGAACGGGCGACCCATGAAGGTCGCCAGCATCCCCTCGCGCACGGCGATCTCCTTGACAGCGGCCTTGAGCATGAAGGCCCGATCCGCCGCGTCGAGGGCCCCGGAATGCTTGACGTTGATCTCATACTGGGAGTTCATGAACTCATGGTTCGCGGCGAACGCCTGCAGGCCGAGGTCGTCACACCAGAGCAGCATCCGGAGCACGATCTCGCGTGGATCCGAGATGGCGCCGACCGTGTAGACCCGGGAGAGCTCGTCGACGTAGCGGCGGAGCCCATTCGGGGCCTCCGGATCGCGCTCGGCGAGGAAGAATTCGAGCTCGGGCGCTACGATCGGCGTCAACCCTCGCTCCGCGTACGCGTCGACCACCCGTTGCAGGAGGGCGCGAGGGCAGGACGGGAAGTGGTCGGCGCCGTCGAGCGTCCACGCCTCGCCGAGGCACCAGGCGACCTCCGGCTGCCAGGGCACCGAGCGCAGCGTGTCGAGGTCGGGCCGGATCGCGAGGTCGATGTAGCCCTCCTCGCCGCCGACGACCGGCGTGTGCCGGAGATCGGTTCCCATCACCGCGGCGCAGAACGAGACACCCTCCTCGCACATGCCAGCGAAGTGGCCGATCGGGATGTCCTTGCCGCGCGCAACACCGTGCAGGTCGGTGTAGAGCAGCCTGACGGCACGTACGCCGAGACCGCTCATTGTTCTCGCGGCCGATTCGGCCTCCTGGTGCAAGCTCAACTCGATGCCTCCTCAGCCTCGGTGGTCAGGAGCGCACCTGCACGGGCAGGCGCTTGATGCCGTTGAAGAAGTTCGAGCGCAGACGCGTCGGCGTCCCGGCGAGCTCGATGCGGTCGAGATACGGGATCATCTCCTCGAGCCAGATCCTCACCTCGAGCTTCGCGAGGTGTGCCCCCAGGCAGAAGTGAGGCCCGCCGAGGCCGAACGTGAGATGCCGATTCGGCTGCCGACCGAGGTCGAGCCGGAGCGGATCCGCGAACTTCTCCTCGTCGTAGTTGCCGGCGGCGTACCACATCGTCACCTTATCGCCGGCCTTGATCCTGCGGCCGTGGACGGTGACGTCGGTTGTGGCAGTTCGCCGGAAATGGTGCACCGGGTGTGCGCGACGGAGGATCTCGTCGGCGGCGGTGGCCGCGAGCGAGGGATCGGCGATCAGCCGCGCGGTTTCATCCGGATGCGCGAGCAGGTCGAGCAAGCCAAGGCTGATCGTGTGCCTCGTCGTCTCGTTACCTGCCGTCGTGAGCAGGATGAAGAACAACCCGAACTCGTGTTCCGAGAGCCGCGAGCCGTCGAGCTCGGCCTCCACGAGCTTTGTCGTGATGTCGTCGCGTGGGTCTGTTCGGCGGGCGGCGCCGAGCCGACAGCCGTAGTCGATCAGCTCCGGTGCGAACGGGCTCGAGAACGGCAGCAGCCTGATCGACGGATCGCTCGATGTCAGCTCGAGCAGGTTCTCCTCGCCGACGACCTCGGGGTCGGTGTTGCCGAGGAGCTTGTCGCCGAGCTCGATCAGCAGCCGCCGGTCGTCGACCGGAAGCCCCATGATCTCGGAGAAGACCCACATCGGGATCTCCGAGGCCACGTCCTCGACCCAGTCGAAAGAGTCGCGCTCGAACGCCTGCGCCAGAATGCCGCCGGCAAGAGCACGGATCCGCTCCTCGTAGGTGTTGACGACGCGCGGCGTAAAGCCCTTGTTGACGAGCGCCCTCAGTCGCGTGTGCGCAGGTGGGTCTGTGTCGAGCATCGACTTCCGCGCCTCGACTTCCTCCGGCGTCAGATCCTCGAGGGAGGTTCCTCCCGCCTCAGAGGAATAGGTCTCCCACTCCTTCGACATCTGGACGATGTCGTCGTACCGGGTGAACACCCAGAACCCGCGACCGTCGACCTCCGGCTGCCAGTGCAGCGGTGCCTCGCGGCGGAGCAGGGTCAGCCACTCGTAGGGCACGCCTTGCTCCCAGACGCCGAGATCCGTCAAGTCGACGTCCTCGAGAGCGAGACCTGCTACCGAGGGGGCCTCGGCGCTCGCCGCACGGGCGACGTCAATGGGAACGTGATCCTCCCGCTCGTGCACCGCCACGGCTGCTGCGGGCGGTGGGCCGAGCCGCACCTGGAGCTCACCGGCTTCGATGCGTGCCTCGTAGATCGGGAGCGGTTCGAGAGCCGGCGGGCAGAGCACGTCCCCCGTGCGGAGATCGAACTCCGAGGCGTGGCAGGGGCAGACGATGACGCCGCCGTCGAGCTCACCGTCGGACAGTGAGCACTCCTCGTGCGTGCACGTGTCCTGAAATGCCACCCATCCTCCGGCCGTCTTCCCCAGGCAGACAGCTGCACCCGCGACCTCGACACGGCGGAGGAAGCCCACGGGGGCCTCCTCTGCCGCGCCGATGCTGTTCCAGGCGAGTTCGGTCACGACGCCTCCGCCTACAGCGGCGTCGTATCGCCGGCCGACTCGTACGCGAGCGTCTCGTCGAGCGGTGCGACGCCTCGGTGCTCAGCGGCGTGAGCTGCCGCACCGTCGATCTTGTCCCGTCGTGCGACAACGAGGATCACGAACCACACGAGCGCGAGCACGAGCAGGCCTATCGTCCACGCGGCCGCCACCCAGTTGAAGTTCGACTTGTCGTGTGGCTCGGGGTTGAGTGCGCCGTAGAAGCCGAGGATCGGCGTCGCCACTGCGACCGCCACGATCAGGTACTGCCACGGCTTGTTGCCGCTCGAGGGAACGAGCCTGAACGCCGCGATCGCAAGGACGAGATAGACGAGCTCGATCGCGAACGAGCCGATCGTGGCGGAGAGGATGAAGGTCGCGAACTGATCGTTCGGGAAGAACGGGACGAACGCTCCCTTCTCGTCGAGGAAGCCGAACTGCGAGGCGTAGTCCGTCGCGAAGACGAGCAGCGTCAGGCCGATCCCGCCGACGGCGACCATCAGGTTCCCGACCCACGGCGTGTCACGGCGCGAGGTCTTCGCGAAGAAGGCCGGGAGCAACCCGTCACGTCCGAGGGCGAAGAATCCCCGTCCGATCACGACGCAGATTGCGAGCGCTAGCGCCATCGCGTCGAGGATGACCACGATCTCGAGGAGGGTCGCGAACCACGATCCGACATACAGCGTGGCCATCTCACTCACTGGCCCGGGCGAGAATGCCCACAGGCCCTCGCTCACCGCCTTCTCGCCGTACCCGATCGAGAATGCGTACGACATGAGGACGAAGAAACCCGCCGCCACGGCAACGGTGCCAATCAGCGCGCGCGGAATCGAGCGGTGCGGGTCCTGCGACTCCTCACCGATCGAGGCAGCGGCCTCGAAGCCGACAAAGAGGAGGATGCCGAGGAGAATGCCGCCGAGAACCCCGCCCCCGGCGACACCGAACAACGACGTCTTGCCCGGGTCGAACATCGACAGCGTGTTTCCATCTTTTCCGCCCTTGCCAATGATCACGATGGCGAGAATCAGCATCGGGATGAACGAAACGACCGCGAAGGTCAGCATTGCGCGAATCGCGAGCCGAACGCCGAAATAGTTGAGGACGAGAACGATCCCGAGGGCGATCATCCCCCAGATCCACCAGGCCGGGCCGCTCTCCGAGATATGTGCGGTCCAGAAGTTGTCGATCAGCACGCTGAGCCCGAGGTAGATTCCGCCCCCGCCGAGGAAGAGCGCCCCGACGAAGAAGAAGCCCGCGGTGAACACCCCGACCCACGGGTGGGCGCCGTGTGTGAGGTACTCGTACACGGCACCCGCGCCGGCGTACTTGCGGGCATAGAGCGAGATGGTGTACGCGATCGCGAGGACGCCGATGCCGGCGAGAAGTACGGCAAGCGTGGCGTTCCAGCCGGCGCCGATGTCGGGCCGCGAGACGCCGCCGAGGATGAGCGCGACCGAGAACATCGGGCCGATCGCGAGTGCCTGTGCGACGGCGTGCATGGTCGTGAGGTTCTTCTTGCCGAGCGTTCCCTGCGCGCCGTCCTGTGCGCCGCCGCCCTCCGAGGCCTGGCTCATGCGATCAACCCTCCCGTGTCGGTGGGACGCCTCCCGTGCTGCTTGCGTCCCGGTCGCTGCGACGATATAACGTTCGAACATCGAATGTCAACTCTTCGCCAAGCCGAGGTCGATCCCCATCCCGCCCAGCCGTTGCGGGTGCGCTCGGTCGTCGGTCTCGCGTATGACGAGATCCGCTCGCTGATCGTCGCGGGCACGCTCGAGCCGGGCTCGCGGCTCGCGCAGGGGGAGCTCGCGGACAGTCTCGGTATCTCGCGCGGCTCCGTGCGCGAGGCCCTGCGCCGGCTTGCGGGCGACGGCCTCGTCGACTTCGAAGTCAACCGCGGCTTCTTCGTCGCGGAGGGCGGACTCGACGACGTGCGGCAGCGGCTCGAGGCGCGACTCGCCCTCGAACCGGAGATCGCGCGGCTCGCGGCGACCCGCTGCGACGACGCGGATCTGGAGCTGATGCGCGAATCGATCAGCGCCGAGTCATCAGCGACAACCTCTGACGAGGTCCATGACGCGAGCCGAGCCTTCCACTTCGCCGTGGCACGAGCAACGCGGAACAACGCCTTCACAAAGCTGCTCGAAGGGCTGTGGATCGCCGATGTCGGCCGCCGCCTCCTCGCGCAACGGCGCCGCTCGGAGCAGTGGCAGGATCACGACGTCGAGGAGCACGAGGCGATCCTTGCGGCCTGCGAGGCGGGCGACGCCGACCGGGCAGCCACTCTGATGCGCGAGCACGTCGAGAGCGCCTTCCGGCACTGGTCGCCGCGCTAACAGACAGCGCGGCGAAGCCGCTTCACTCTGGGGGGTGGCTTCAGCCGCTCCCCTGGGTCAGAGCGGCTCTCCCCAAGACCGCAACCCAGGCGACCGCCTGAAGGCGGCCACCGCCAGCCACCGCCGGCCACCGCCGCCCACCGCGCGTCTAGTCGAGCGCGAGCTCGACCGTGCGGACGAACTGCGTGTGCTCGCCGAGCGCCTCGTCGATCTTCTCCTTGAGTGCGCCGGATGCGTGCATCTCCTCGGTGATGTCGGCTCCACCGATCAGCTCGCCCTTGACGAAGACCTGCGGAATCGTTGGCCACTCGGAGAGTGAGGTCAGCTCCTGCCGGATGCGGGGATCGGGCAGAACGTCGACGGCAACGATCGGCGCGCCGGCCTGCCAGAGCGCCTGCATCGCGCGCATCGAGTTACCACAGGCGGGCGCCTCCGGCGTTCCCTTGATGAACACCGTGACGGGCTCGGTCTCGATGACCTGCTTGATCTGATCCTGCAGCGTGCTCATGCGGTTCCCTTCGTTCGAATGCGAAGCTCGTGGATGGTGCCGTCGGCGAGCGGGGCGGCGAGCGCTGCGTTGACGAGCTTGTGCTGCTCGATCAACGACAGGTCGTTGAACCTCTCGGTGGTGACGGTGACCTGGAAGTGGTCGCCACCGCCGGTGCGATCCTCGACTGCCACGTCCCCTCCGGGGAAGGCATGATCGAGCAGCGCGAGGAGCGAATGTGCAGCCATCGGCAATGATGCTAGCTACCTCCCCTCGTCACGCATCACGGCGAAGTGGGGTCGGTTGGACGGGGAGGTAGCTTAGATTTTGGCCCGCGCCTTTGAGATCAGCGAGTTCGCGGTCTGCACACCATCGCAGGTACGTTCCAGAAACGCACCGTGGTCAAGGCAAAACCCAAGGAGTTCAAGCGATGTTCCCTCCGGTTACCGCCATCGTTCAGGCGGCGGCATTGACGAGGAGGTAGCTCTGGCCGGCCGGATTGCTTTCCTTCTGTCGTTCCCGGAGCGCGCTGTGCGGTCCGTCTTTGCGGTTGTCGGGGGCGGCGTCCACGAGACGGCGGAGGTCGTTCTGCCCCGGCTCGTCCGCCGCTCGCGTCTGTACGAGGCGACGGCGAAGAACCTTCTCCGGGTCGCGATCGAGGTCGTCGGCGGCGTCGAGGCGCCGGCGGGCATCGTGGACGAGTACGAGCCGAACGCGACGAAGCTGATGGTGCGCAAAGGTGCCGGCAACGTCGTCGAGATCGGCTCGATCGCGGCCTTTGGCTTCTCGCCCCTCTGGCTCCTCGCGGCCGGAGCAGACGTCACGAACGGCACGCGCACCTATCTCGACGCATTCGTCCGGGAGCTGAAGATCGCGGGGGTGCTCGCCGAGGAGGCCCACCTCCGCTCGGTCGACGAGCTCCTCGCTGCCCTCGCCGGTGGAACGGGAACGGCTGCACGCCTGATCGACATTCCACCGCTCGAGCTTGCCGCGCTTCGCCGCTCGCTCTCCGATCTGCGCACCGATGCGAGCGGCCTTCCGTCGCCCACCGAGATGGCGTCGCTCTTCGACGGTCTTCGCGCGGAGGCCGTTCGCGAGCGGCAAACCCTGCTCGAGGTCTCGACCGGCGTTGGGATCGCCTTCTTCAACTCGGCCAGACACGTCGGTCGCCAGCACGTCCTCGACCCCTACAACGAGGACCTCGCGCCGCTTCGCACCGAGGGCTTCGGCGCGTACGCCACTCGGGTCTCGCGTCCCTACGGCTCCGCAATCGCGCGCCACTTCGATCCCACGAAGGCGACCCTGACCGAGCGTGGCGTCGACAAGCTGCGTGGTCCCGCATGAAGCGCCATCCTGCGCTCGCATCACTGTCGCGCGAGCACCATCACGAGCTGTCGCTCGCACGAGGGTTGCGGCGAGCGGCGAGCGGCGACGCCGAGCAGAGACTCGCGTTCGGCTCGACCTACGTCACGCAATTCTTCGGCCCGACCACCGACCACTTCCGCCGCGAGGAGGAGGTCGTGTTCCCCGTCTACGAACGACATGCCGGCCCCACACCTCTCGTCGAGCGGATTCTCCGAGAGCACATGGAGCTGCAGGGACTCGCGCGGGCGTTGCGCGCCCAGGTCGCCGCGGGCGAGGTGACGCCCGAGACGCTGGAGTCGCTCGGCTCGCTTCTCCACGACCACGTTCGTCTCGAGGAGCGAGTCCTGTTCGAGGACATCCAGCGCGTGGTGCCGGACGACGAGCTGGAGGAGCTCGCGTGAATGAGCTCGCCCGCGAGCGCTTCGACGAGGCGTGCGACCACGATCGCGCCGGCCGCGAGGAGGAGGCGATCCCTTGCTACGTCGAGGCGCTCGAGCTCGGTCTCGGCGATCCGTGGCGCCAGCAGGCACTGCTTGGACTTGGGTCGAGCTATCAGAACGTGCTGCGGCACGCCGACGCGATCTCCGTGCTGAGCGGGGCGACCGCCGAGTATCCGGACGACGACGCGCTCCGCGTCTTCCTGACACTCGCGCTGTGGAGTGGAGGTCGGGAGCGGGAGGCGTTCGAGCTCCTCGGCAAGGTCGTCATCGACACCGCGGATCTCCGCGGCTACCGCCGCGCAGCCTCGACCTACTTCGATCACATCGAGTGAGCTTGCAGTAGCGGCGTTCGCCCTGTATGGTAATAGTCAATATGACTAAAACTAAGAACGAGAGCGCGCCGCTGGATTACGACCCGTCGAACTTCCCGGCGTTCGCAGTCACCGTCGACGTCGTGATCCTCACGATGTCCGAGGGCCTCCTCCAGGCCCTCCTCGTCTGCAGAGGTGAGGCGCCGTTCGAGGGGATGTGGGCGATCCCGGGCGCCTTCAAGCGGCCTACGGAGACGCTCGATGCCGCTGCCCGGCGGGAGCTGCACGAGGAGACGGGGATCGATGCAGCGGGCCTCCTCACCCAGTTCGGTGCCTACGGCGATCCCGAGCGTGATCCACGGATGAACGTCGTCACGGTCGCCTACCTCGCCGTGCTCCGAGACGTGATGGACGTTGCGGGAGGGTCGGACGCGGCGGCCGCGGCACTCCTTCCGGTCTCCGATCTTCTGAGCGGCAAGGTCGAGCTCGCCTTCGACCATCTCCGGATCCTGCAGGACGCGATCGAGCGCGTCCGCGTCGAGCTCGAGATCACTGGGATCGCGACCGCGTTCGTCGGCTCGACGTTCACTCTGGCCGAGCTGCGGTCGGTGTACGAGGCCGTCTGGGACGTCCAGCTCGACGCAGCGAACTTCCGGCGCAGCATCGTCGCCGAGGAAGGCTGGGTCGTCCCGACCGGACGCCGCGCAAAGCCCGGCTCGGCCGGCGGCAGACCCGCCGAGCTCTATCGGCCCGGGAAAGCCTGGAGCCACGGCGGCCCCATCCATCGCACGCAACGAGACGAGAGGAAGTAATCCCATGAAGGCTGTTGTCGCCGACAGGTACGGGACACCGGATGTCCTGCACGTGAGAGACGTCGAGCGTCCCGTCCCGAAGAGCGGCGAGGTTCGGGTCAACGTTCACGCCTCGAGCGTGACTCGCTCCGACTGCGGGTTCCGCTCGGCGAGGCCGTTCATCAGCCGATTCTTCACCGGGTTGCGCCGCCCGCGGAGAACCATCGTCGGCACCGAGTTCGCGGGCGTCATCGAGACCGTGGGCGCGGGCGTCACGGGATTCTCCGTCGGCGACGAGGTCTTCGGTTTCCGTGGAGGCTCGAATGCGGAGTTCGTCTGCGTGCCCGAGAGCGGCGCGATCGCGCACAAACCGGTCGGCATGACCTTCGGGGAAGCCGCGGCAACATGTGACGGAGCCAGCATCGCCCGGGCATGCCTGAAGAAGGTCGACCTGCGCGAGGGCAAGACGATCGTCGTCTACGGCGCGACCGGCGCGATCGGGACGGCGGCGGTACAACTCGCGAAGGCGACCGGCGCTCATGTGACGGCTGTCGGCAACACGCAGAACCTCGACCTCGTGCGCTCACTCGGGGCCGACGAGGTGATCGACTATCTCACCGAGGACTTCACGAAGAACGGCCAGACGTACGACGTGGTCTTCGATGCGGTCGGCAAGCATTCGTTCCGCCGTTGCCGGACGTCGGTGAAGGAGGGTGGTGCGTTCATCGAAACGCATCTCGGCTTCCTGTGGCACGTGCCGTTCCTTGCGCTCGCCACGCGCTGGATCGGCAGCCGGAAGGTGAATCTTCCGGTACCGGTCTACTCGAAGGAAGACGTCCTCCATGTCAAGGAACTGATCGAGGCGGGCAGGTATCGCGCCGTCATCGACCGCACGTATCCGCTGGAGGATTTCGTCGAGGCAACCCGGTACGTCGAGACCGGCGAGAAGACCGGCAACGTCGTGCTGACAGTGAGCCCAACCGCCTAGCTTTGGCCCCTCTCCATCGAGACGACGAGCTTGCCCCGTGCGAGCCCGCCTTCGAGATGTCTCATCGCTGCGGCTGCCTCGCGGAGCGGGTATGTCCGTTCGGTCACGGCTGCGAGTCGATCGCCATCGAGAAGCTCCGCCGCACGCACGAGATGACTGTGGTTCTCATTCGGCGTCAGCATGGTCAGTCGCTGCCGGACGAACGGCGAGAGCGCCATCGCCCGGAACTGACGGTCGATCCCGCCGAGCAGTCGGCCTCCTCCTTCGCCGCCCGCAATGACGAGCGTCCCGCGGGGGGTGAGCACCCGGCGGAGTCCGGTGAGCGACGTGTTGCCCGCGATGTCGAGGATCAGGTCGTACCGCTGCTTGCCAATCGTGAAATCATCCCTGGTGTAGTCGATGACATGATCTGCGCCGAGCGATCGGACGAAATCGATCTTCGCAGTGCTGCAGATAGCGGTGATCTCTGCGCCGAGCGCCCTCGCGATGAGCACGGCGTAGGTGCCGACGCCACCCGAGGCGCCGATGATCAGCACGTGCTGACGCGCTTCGAGTCGCCCCACATCGGAGAGACCTCGCAGTGCCGTGGGTGCTGAGACGGGCAGGCCTGCTGCCTGCTCGAAGGAGATGCCGGGGGGCTTGCGCGCGACCTTGTCCTCGCGCGCGGCGGCGAACTCGGCGAGCGAGCCCTTACCGATGCCGAGCACCTCATCACCAGGCACGAACCGGGTGACGTCCGGTCCGACCGCCGCGACGACGCCCGCTAGGGCAAGACCGGGAACGGCCCGCTTCGGCGCGCGCAGGCCTGAGACGAGTCGGACGCCGTACGGCGTGCCGGTCATGAGGTGCCACGTTCCGCGATCGAGACTCGCTGCTCTGACCTGAACGAGCACCTCCCCCGCTTCGATCGTGGGTCGGTCGATCTCGGCCAGGCGCAACGTCTCGGAGGTGCCGTACTGGTCCTGCACGATCGCCTGCATCTTGTCGTCGGGCATCGCGTGCGTTTCGGGGGCTGCGTCGATCGAGTGGGTGCTCGAGTCTGTCATGTCTGCTCCTCCTATCGGGGCCAGAACGCCCGCGTTCTTACACTGTAAGGTTCGATTGAACCAATTGAACCAATGTACCATACGCTGTAAGGTTGTCAAGACCAGTTTGCCCTCGAGCGCGAGGATCACCCGCGTGGCCAAGAATGAGAAGACAACGACTCGGCCCCGGGCTCCCCTGAGTCGGGAGCGGGCGCTGTCCGCGGCAGTAGCGATCGCCGACGCGGACGGCATCGACTCGCTGACGATGCGAAAGCTCGCGCGTGCGCTCGGGGTCGAGGCGATGTCGCTCTACCACCACGTCGAGAACAAGAGCGACATCCTCGACGGCATGGTCGACATGGTCTTCGGCGAGATCGATCTCCCCGCCGAGGGAGGGGATTGGAAGGCCGGAATGCGCCAGCGAGCCGAGTCTGTACGAGCGACACTCACCCGCCACCCGTGGGCGCTCAGCATCATGGAGTCGCGGACGTCCCCCGGGCCCGAGACGTTGCGACATCACAATGCCGTGCTCGGCTGCTTCCGATCCGGGGGCTTCTCGGTCGCAATGGCCGCCCACGCCTTCTCGCTGCTCGACAGCTACATCTTCGGCTTCGTCATGCAGGAGCTCAACCTGCCGTTCGACGACTCCGACGATCTGAAGGAGGTCGTCGACGCGATCATGCCGCAGCTCTCGCCCGCCGAGTACCCGCACCTCGTCGAACTGACCGTCGAGCACGTCCTCAAACCGGGATACACGTACGGCGCCGAGTTCGACTATGGCCTCGGCCTCATCCTCGACGCCCTGGAGGCGGCCGC
>JBKJVI010000065.1:0-9989 GCA_046590225.1 Gaiella sp.
CCTCGAGGTCGGGTACGACTACGTGCTCTCGTTCGAGCACGAGGATCCGGTCATGAGCGAGGAGGACGGCTGCGAGCAGGCGATCAAGTTCCTCGAGCCGCTGATCATCAAGAAGCCTCTTGTCCCCGGCCAGGCCTGGTGGCTCGCGTAGCGAGCCGTAGTGCGGCGTCTCATAACGTTTATAGGAACAGCATCGTTATGAGACGCCGCACTACCGAATCAACATTGAGGTGCGGTGTCTCGCGACGATCATTTCAGCCTAAGGTTGCGAGACACCGCACCGGGTCAGAGAGGAGGAACGATGGCTGAAGAACCGCAGGTCGGGTTCGTGACCATGGGAGCCGCCGCGTCCGAGGGAGATATCCCCTCGATCGGGATCGGCATGCTCGGATATGCATTCATGGGGAAGGCGCACACGAACGCGCTCAAGAAGATCGACTACATCACCTATCCACCGCCCTTCCACCCCCGTCTCGTCGCAATCGCCGGACGAAACGAGACTGCGGTGGCCGAGGCGGCGAAGCGGTACGGCTACGAGAAGTGGACGACGAACTGGGAGGACGTGGTCAACGACCCGGACGTTCAGGTCTTCGACAACGGCGGCCCGAACGACTCCCATCTCGAACCGACGATCGCCGCCGCGAAGGCCGGCAAGGACGTCATCTGCGAGAAGCCGCTCGGGCGGACAGCAGAGGAGAGCTTCGACATCTGGAAGGCGGTAGCGGAGACGGGCGTCAAGCACCAGTGCGCGTTCAACTACCGCTTCTTCCCTGCGGTCAGGCTCGCCAAGGAGATGATCGACGCCGGCGAGCTCGGCGAGATCTACCACTTCCGGGCGCGCTACCACCAGGAGTGGGTTATGGATCCGCAGTTCCCGAAGGTGTGGAGGCTCGACAAGGCGGCGGCGGGCTCGGGTGCTCTCGGCGATCTCGGAGCGCACGTGATCGACCAGTCCCGGTACCTGATCGGTGAGCCGACCGAGGTCGGCGGGATCATGAAGACGTTCATCAAGGAGCGGCCAGGCGGGACCGTCGACGTCGACGACGCTTTCGAGGCGACCGTCGAGTTCGAGAACGGCGCCATCGGCACGTACGAAGCGACCCGGTTTGCGATGGGTCGCAAGAACCAGATGCGGTGGGAGATCAACGGGTCGAAGGGCACGATCGTCTTCGACCAGGAGCGGATGAACGAGCTGCAGGTCAACCTCGGCAACACGAAGCCGGGAGAGCACGCTCAGGGTTTCCGCACCGTGCTCGTCTCGGAGGCCTACCACCCGTACTGGGAGCATCACTGGCCGCACGGCCACATGATCGGCTGGGAGGACAGCTTTGTCCACGAGCTGCTCCACCTCCTCACGTGCATCAAGGAGAACACGCCGATCGGGCCACACGGTGCAACGTTCGAGGACGGCTATCGGTGTGCCGAGATCTGCGACGCGATCGTCCGATCGCACGAGTCCGGCAAGCGTCAGCCGATCGAGTATCGGACGCTCTGATGGCGGAGCTCGAAGGCAAGCGAATCGTGATCACCGGCGCGTCGCAGGGGATAGGGCAGGCTGCGGCGATCGCAGCGGCCCGCGCCGGAGCGCACATTGCCTTCAGCTACCGAAGCGCAACAGCGGAGGCGGAGCGGACGGCGGAGGCCGTCCGCTCCGCAGGCCGCGAGGTGATTGTCCTGCAGGGCGACACGGGTGACCCGGAGCACGCAGGCGCACTCGCGGCCGCCGCAGTCGAGGCCTGGGGTGGCATCGACGTGTGGGTCAACAACGCGGCGGCGCTGATCGTGAAGCCGTTCCTCGACACATCGCACGAGGACTGGCACGGCCTGATGGCGGCCAATTTCCACGGGTACTTCTACGGTTGCCAGGCTGCGGCCCGGCAGATGATTCCCCAGGGTGGCGGCCGGATCGTCAACGTCACCTCGATCGTCGACATCCAGCCGATTGCCGACCTCTCGGCGTATGTCGCGGCCAAGGGCGGCATCGTCGCCCTCACGAAGGTCCTCGCCGTCGAGCTCGGCCCGCACGGCATAACGGTCAATGCGCTCGCGCCGGGTGCGACGGATACACCGCTCAATCAGGTCGCCTACACGCCAGATGTGCGACGCACCTATAACGAGCGGATCCCACTGGGTCGGATCGCATCGCCCGAGGAGATCGCCGACGCGCTGCTGTTTCTCGCCTCCGATGCGTCGAGATACGTGACCGGTCTCGAGCTCGTCGTCGATGGGGGCATGGTTCTGAACGGAAACGTCGGCCACGCCCACACCTCGAACGTTTGATGGCGGCCGCGGTGCGCACGCTCGAGAACTTCATCGGCGGCCGCTTCGTCGCGGCAACCGCCGACACCACGGTCGACGACGTCAACCCCGCTGACCCGGCTGACATCCTCGCCGCCGTGCCACTCTCGTCGTTACGAGACGCGGATCGCGCGATCGCTGCGGCGGCCGAGGCCTTTCCGGCGTGGCGGGCGATGTCGCCGATCCGACGTGGGCAGATCCTGCTGCGCGCTGCGAGAGTCCTCGAGGACAGAGCCGACGAACTGGCGCACCTCCTTACCCGCGAGCAGGGCAAGACCCTCGCGGAGGCACGTGGCGAGGTGCCCCGTGCGTTTGGGTTCTTCGGGTGGATCGGTAACCAGGGTGGGAGCCTCCAGGGAATCACGGCGCCGACCGAAGCGGATCGGATTCTTGGGCTCACGCTGCGGGAACCGCTTGGGGTGGTCGGTCTGATCACGCCCTGGAACTTTCCCCTCAACATTCCCTCGTGGAAGCTCGGCTCGTCGCTCGTCTGTGGGAACACCGTTGTGCTGAAGCCGGCGCAGGTGACGCCACTGGTTGCGAACGCACTCGTCGAGGCACTGGCCGAGGCGGGCATGCCGGACGGCGTCGTGAATCTCGTCCACGGAAGCGGGTCGGTCGTGGGGCAGGCGCTCGTCGACGACCCACGGGTGCGAGCCATCTCTTTCACGGGCTCGACGGCAGTCGGGTTGGCCATTAACGTGAGAGCGGCGGCACAGGGCAAGAAGGTGCAGGCCGAGATGGGCGGGCACAACGCCGTGGTCGTGCTGGCCGACGCCGACGTCGAGCGTGCAGCGAAGGGGTCGGTGATGGCAGCCTACGGGACGACCGGGCAGCGTTGCACCGCGCCCCGCCGGATCATCGCCGTTCGCTCCGTGGCCGACGAGCTCATCTCGCTCCTCGCCGAGGAGACGAGGAAGATCACCGTGGGGCCGGGTGACGCGGCCGGGGTCGACGTCGGCCCGCTGATCGACGAGAAGGCCCTCGCAGAGGTCTCGACGCAGCTCGAACGCGCCGTCGAGGAGGGAGCAGTCGTTGCGGCGCAGGGCACGTCGGTTGGTGGCGCAAGCGGCTACTTCCTCGAGCCGACGCTGCTCGTCGACGTGACTCCGGCAATGACGATCGCACGTGACGAGGTGTTCGGTCCTGTCCTGCCGGTGCTCATCGTGGAGGATTACGCCGAGGCGATGGACGTCGCGTGCTCGACACGGTACGGGCTGTCCACCTCGATCTACACCCGCGATCTGTCTACTGCGATTCGCTTCATGCACGAGACCGACAGCGGCGTCGTTCACATCAACAAGCCGCCGATCGGGGCAGAGGCGCACCTCCCGTTCGGAGGGCTGAAGGAGTCATCGCTCGGGGCAAAGGAGCTTGGAAGCGCGGGCGAGTTCTTCACACAGTCGAAGACGGTGTTCCTTGACTGGTCCGACTGACGCCGCCAGCTCCGGTACGACCTCGGGGGGTTCCGATCCCCTGGCCGGCCGCTTCGCGCGCTTCGCAGAGCTCGAGCCGAGCTCGGCACTCTTCATCGATACCGTCCTCCCCGGCTACGCGCGCACGATCTGGAGCATCATCGGTCAGAACGTCGGTGAAGACCGAAACGTGCAGCCGGCGATCCCTCCAGACGGATTCCACCTTGCGATCGTCGAGGCCGAACCGGGGAACGGCTCCGCGCTGCACACGCACACGACGGTGGAGGTGTTCATGGCGCTGACCGGCACGTGGCAGGTGATCTACGGTGAGGCGGGCGAGCACGAGGTCACACTCGAGCAGTGGGACGTGTGCTCCGTCCCGCCCGGTGTCTGGCGCAGCTTCCTCAATGCCGGCGCGAGCTCGGGTCGTCTCCTCGCGATCGTCGGCGGAACCGATGCGGGACGCCTTACCTGGGCGCCCGAGATCCTCGAGCAGGCGCAGGCCGGCGGCAACGAGCTCGACGAGCACGGCTACATGCCGGGATCGGCTTCCGCACCATGATCGAGGTGAACCCTTGCTCTGCGCAGGCGCGGGCCGAGGCTTATAGTCTTGAGGGATACTGATGGTCGAGCGCGAATCACAGCGAGCACCCGGCCGATGACCTGGAAGACGCTGGAAGTCGCACCCGGAATCACGCGAATCGAGTCCATCCTCGGGCCGCGACCGTTCTCCCAGTACCTGCTCCAGGATGAGCGCAGCATGCTTGTCGACACTGGCGTCAAAGAGACACCGGTAGAGGTGATCCTGCCCGCTCTCGACGGGCGGGAGGTCGACTTCGTGCTCGTCAGCCACGCCGACGTCGACCACTTCGGAGGAAACGCCGCGATCCACGAGGCGATGCCGGGTGCAGTCTTTTGCGCGCACGCTCTCGACACCCCGTGGATCGAGAATGCCGAGCTCATCATGCGCGAGCGGTACGGCTGGTATGACGCGTTCGGGGTCGGGTACGACCCTGACACCGCGGCCTGGCTCGCGAACGCAATGGGCCCGGTTCGACCAGTCGACGTGCAGCTCCAGGGCGGCGAGGTGTTTCGGCTCGGGTCGCGGCTCTCGGTCGAAGTCCTGTGGCTCCCGGGTCACACGTACGGGCATATCGGCGTCTGGGAGCCTCGTTCGCGGACGGCAATCATCATGGACGCGGTGCTTGCGGGAGGCCTGCTCGACACGGAGGGACGCGTCATCCACCCGCCCCCGATCGTCGATGTCGCGGGGTACGAGACGTCGGTACGCCTCCTGCAGGGGTTCGATCCGGCGCTGCTCCTGACGGGGCACTACGACGTTATTCGCGGCGACGACGTTGGTGTCTTTCTCGAGGAGAGCCTCGCGTTCGTCGCCCGCGCACGGGAGTTCGTCGGCAGCTCACCGGATCTGCCGCTCGCGGAGCTCCTTGCGGGCGCCGACGTCGAGCTCGGCCCGTTCACGTCGATGCCGAACGAGCTGGCAGCGACGCTCCGGAGCGTCCTGCTCGAGCAGGGTAGGACACCGCTCGCATGAACGAAGCACTCGGATTTCACAACCCAACGCCAAGGAGGCACTGATGGAACTCGGGATGATCAGCTCGACCTGGTTCGACACGAAGATCGGGACAGAGGAGGGCATTCGCAAGGCGAAGGAGATCGGGTTCGATACCTACGACATCTTCGAGGACCCGCTCGACATCGACGACGCGACACGGAAGCTGATCAAGGACACGTGCGACGAGGTCGGTCTCGGGATCCGCTCCGTTGTCTGCGTCGGATTCGGGATCGTCGACTTCAATCCAGCGGTGCGCCGGTTCACGCTCGACCGCATCAAGGCCTACGTGGATCAGGGTGCGTACCTCGGTGCCCACAACGTGCTGCTCGTCGTCGGTGAGTACTACTGGGACGGCGAGGTGTTCCCGCGTCCCGCGATCTGGGATCTGGCGAAGCAGATGGTGGCGGAAGCCGGTGAGTACGCTCACTCGAAGGGTCTCGAGATCGCGCTCGAGCTCGAGCCGTTCAACGAGGCTCTGCTCAAGGACGTGCACGAGCTCGTACGCTTCGTCAACGAGATCAACCATCCCGCTGTGCGGGCGAACGCGGACATCTCGCACCTCCACCTCTCGAACTGCTCGTTCGAGGACGTGGCGTTGATGAAGGGCCTGATCGGCCACATCCACCTCTCGGACTGCGACGGCAAGGTACACGGAGACATGCCCGCTGGGATGGGCGTGACCCCGATCAAGGAGTACCTCGCGGCGATCCGCGACACCGGGTACGACGGAACCGTCTCGATCGAGCTCGAGTACGCGCCGAATCCTGACGAGATCGTCGCCTGGGCCCAGAAGGCCTACGACGGCACCGCTGCGATCATGGCCGACCTCGGCGTGCGCGGGTAGGCATCGTTATGGGAGCAATCGATCTGCGTACGGGGCCTGACCTGCCGCCGAAGACGGACTACGGAATCGGGTGTATCGGTGCGGGCTTCATCATGAAGGACATCCACCTCGTGGCGTATCGGGAGGCCGGCTTCAACGTGGTCGCGATCGCGTCGCGGACACCGGCGCACGCCCAGGCAGCCGCCGACGAGCGGGGCGTCGGGACGGTGTACGACACGTGGCAGGATCTCCTCGACGACGAGCGGGTCGAGATCGTCGACATCGCCTATCCCCCCGACCAGCAGCTCGGGATCATCCGGGAGGCGGTCAAGCGCCCGCATGTCAAGGGGATCCTGGCCCAGAAGCCCGTTGCGTTCACCCTCGACGACACACTCGAGATGGTGCGGCTCTGTGACGAGGCCGGTGTCAAGCTCGGCGTCAACCACAACATGCGGTACGACCAGTCGATGCGGGCACTCAAGTCGCTCCTCGAGGCGGGCGAGCTCGGCGAACCGGTCGTCGCCGAGATCATCATGAATGCCCGGCCTCACTGGCAGGAGTTCATCCGGCAGTACGGCCGGATCGCTCTGCTCAACATGTCGATCCACCATCTCGACGCGTTCCGCTTCCAGTTCGGCGACCCCGAGCGGATCCTCGTTTCCGTCCGGAATGACCCGAGCCAGGATTTCGAGCATTTCGACGGAATCGCGATCTACGTGCTCGAGTACGCGAGCGGTCTGCGGGCGGTCGGCCTGGACAACTGCTTCACGTGGGCGGACCACAACATCCAGTGGCGGGTCGAGGGCACGGAAGGCATCGCCAAGGGCACGATCGGCTGGCCCGACTACCCGGACGGCAGCCCTTCGACCGTGATGTGGACGACGCGTGCCCGGGAGGGCAGCTGGGAGCGTCCGAGCTGGGACGAGCAGTGGTTCCCTCAGGCATTCACAGGCACGATGGGCCAGCTGATGCGGGCGATCCAGGAGGACGCCGAGCCGGCGATCTCGGGCCGGACGACGATCGGCACGATGGCGCTCGTCGAGGCTGCCTACCTCTCGGCACGCGAAGGCCGGGCAGTGGCGTTGACCGAGACGACGCCGGCGGAGGGCGCTCGTTGAGCCAGGATCCCTTCCGACTCGACGGACGGGTAGCGATCGTGACGGGCGCCGGTGGGGGTCTGGGCGAGGGCATCTGTGCCTCGCTCGCCGCCGCCGGCGCAGCCGTCGTGTGTGCCGACCTGAACGTCGATGCCGCCGAGGCGCGTGCTTCGGCGATCCGGGACGCCGGCGCGACCGCGCTTGCGGTCACCGTGGACGTAACGGATCGCACGGCGGTGGTGGCGATGACCGACAGGGTCGTCGCCGAGCTCGGCAGCCTCGACATCCTCGTCAACAATGCGGCGATCTACCCGCGTCGAGCCTGGACCGAGATCTCGGAAGAGGAGTGGGACTCCGTCCTCGCCGTCAACCTCAAGGGCTACTTTCTTTGCGCGCGCGCTGCTTTCCCACACCTTCAGGCGAGCGGCCAGGGAAGGATCGTGAACGTCGCCTCGATCACCGCGTTCATCGGCCTCTCGCACTTGCTCGATTACGTTTCGTCAAAGGGGGCGGTGATCTCGTTTACGAGGGCGCTCGCCCGGGAGATCGGCGTAGAGGGCGTGACGGTGAATGCGATCTCGCCCGGTGCGTTTCCGACGGACGCCGAGAAGATCCACCCGGATCCGGAGGAGTACACGCGCTGGATCCTCGAGCAGCAGAGCCTGAAACGGAGAGGAACGCCGGACGACATCGGGAACCTCGCCGTCTTCCTCGCCGGCGACGCCTCGTCGTTCATCACGGGCCAGGTGATCGAGATCGACGGCGGCTGGTTCATGCACTGAGGGCAGCTCCGCCAAGCAGCCGAAGCCCTCGGCGACGCGATAGGCTCAGGGAGCCCACTCATGGGCTCGGCCGGAGAACGCCGGACGACGACAGTGAAACGCTCCGAGGAGTGCACGGTGGATGGATCGCACAAACGCTCGACGCCTAGGCCCTCGACTCAGCAGGCAGCAGCGATGAGCGACCTCACGGGCGAGATCGCGGTCGTCGTCGGCGCCAGCCAGGGGATCGGCGAGGCGATCGCGCAGACCCTCGCCGCGGCCGGAGCCCGGATGGCGGTCACGTCACGAGATGGTGCGACGGCCGAGCAACTGGCCGCTTCCCTCGGCGAGGGCCACATCGGGGTTGCGCTCGACGTCCGATCGACGGAGTCGGTCGACGGGGCGGCCGCATCGGTCCTCGAGTCGCTCGGCCCCCCGACGATCCTGGTCAACAATGCGGGCATCAACCACATTGGCCCGGCTGAGTCCTTCACGGACGAGGAGTGGTCCGCTGTCCTCGACGTCAACCTGACGGGCGTCTTCCGCTGCTGTCGCGCGTTCGGCAGGATCATGCTTGCTGAGGGCCGGGGCTCGATCGTCAACATCTCGTCGTTGAGCGCCACGATGGGACTTCCCGGCAGAGCGCCGTACGCAGCGAGTAAGGCCGGCATCGTCGGCCTGACGCACACCCTGGGGGCCGAATGGGCCGGTCGCGGCGTTCGCGTCAACGCCGTTCTCCCGGGTCCTGTCCTGACGCCGATGGTCGCCGACGGGATTGCGCGCGGCGTGCTCGACGAGCGCGAGATCACCGAGCGGACGCCCGCAGGCAGAATCGGCGCCCCAGGCGACGTGGGCGGTGCTGTGCTGCTGCTCTGCCTCCCCGCCGCGGGCTTCATTACCGCGCAGACACTGGTCGTCGACGGCGGCTACACGATGTACGGTTCAGCCCACGGGTCGTCGGAGATTGTTTCCAGGGTCGAGCGCGCATCCCGAAAGGACGAATGAATGCCCGACCTCTTTGGACGAAGCTATAGCCGCTCGGAGCTACTCCGGCGGATCGGTCGGCTCGATCAGGTGGCGGGTGTGAGGCTCCTGACGTTGGGTGACGGCGGGGCGCGAGGCGTGCGCGTGCTCGAGTTCCGCACCGGCTCCGGCTTCAGCTTCGACGTCATCGTCGACCGCGCGTTCGACATCGGCCGGTGCGAGCTCCGTGGAGTCTCACTCGCGTGGACGTCGGCGGTTGGCGTCGAGGGGCCCTGGTACTACGAGCCCGAAGGCCTTGGCTTCTTCCGCACCTTCGGCGGCGGGTTGCTGACAACGTGTGGCATCGACCACGCACTGTTCATGGCTGAGGACACGGCGGCGCAGTACCACTACCCTCCCAAGCAGACGGAGACATTTGGCCTGCACGGCCGTGTGTCGAACAGGCCGGCTCGCCTTGTGGGATACGGTGAGCGCTGGGACGGAGACACGTGCACGCTCTGGGCCGAAGGGGAGACGTTGCAGGCGAGCGTCTTTGGCGAGCAGCTCGTGCTCCGGCGGAGGATCGAAGCCGTCGTGGGGGAGTCCCGTTTGCGGATCCATGACGTCGTCGAGAACGTGGGCTACGACGTGACACCGCACATGCTTCTCTACCACGTCAACGTCGGCTTTCCGGTCGTCGATGAGGGCTCCGAGCTCGTCGTTACCGCCTCGGGAGTCACGGCGAGGGGTGACCATCCGGTAGAGGGCTATCGAACGATGGTGGCGCCCGAGGCGGGCTACGTCGAGCAGGTGTTCGAGCACGACCTCGTCGCGGATGGCGCCGGCAATGCCTCGGCCGCGGTCGTCAATCGGCGGCTCGGCGTGGGGGTGTACGAGGTCGTCCGGCAGGAACAGCTGCCGCACCACTTCGTCTGGCGCACGCTCGGCGAGGGAACCTACGTCGTCGGCATCGAGCCGAGCACGAACCGGACCGCCGGCAGGCTCGACGCGCGCGAGCGTGGCGAGTTGATCGAACTCGCGGCGGGGGAGAGCCGG
>JBKJVI010000063.1:0-26919 GCA_046590225.1 Gaiella sp.
CGTAGTACGTGTACCCGGTCACAACGGCGTCAACCTTGTCCTTGCCCGTGAGTTGGCGGAGCAGGGTGATCATCTTGGCGGGCTCCATCGAACCGAGGTCGAGGAACTTGAGCTTGATCTCACGGCCGAGGACGCCGCCTGCCTTGTTCCACTGCTCGACAGCGAGGATCTGCGCCTTCTTCTGCTCGGCGCCGTCTGCGGCGGCAAAGCTCGTCAACGGAGGAAGTGAGCCGATCAGGACTGTGTCCTTCATGCCGCGGTAGAGCCGCTTCGGAGCAGCGGTTGCGACGGTGCCTCCCATTCCGGTGGCGACGGCGACTCCGCCGGCTGCCACCGCCGTGCGCTTGAGGAATGTCTTCCTGCTCAGCGATGTTTCGTCGGGCACCTGATTATCCATTTTCCTCTCCTTTTCCGATACGGGGATCATCGAAGTTCGCGTAGTACGACTGGCCGCTGCTCGCGGCTGTACCCAGGAGCACCGGGGAGATCGGGGACTCGATAGCCCTGGTCTGAACGTTCTCTCACTCAGGTCAGGGGCTCTCTCCTTTTTGGCGTCAGCGGAGACTGATCGACAAGCATCTGGGGCTCACGGAAAGTCGAATCACGGGGACAACCATGGCGCCACATCAACGCACCCGACTCCCGCGCCGGAACGCTTTGACGACGTTGTCCCTGAGGAGCCTCCGGGTCGCCGCGGCGCCGATCCGTCGCTGCAGTTTCGGGACGAACGTTCGGTAGACGTAGGTGTTCTGGCGGTCGTACTGGGAGCTAACCGGATTGGCCGAAACGGTTGCATCGGCCGAGATGAGGACTCTGTCGCCAAGGCCGGCGTCGACCATCGCTGCGATCCGTTCGAGCATCGATTCGTCGTCCGTCGGACCGCCGAAGATGTCGTCCCTGTCCGCGCCGATGGCGTCGAACTGAACCATGCCACCGCGCTTCGCGACGGCGATGTGGTCGGCAGTGTCCGAGAGTTGCGCGTGGGCCCACACGAGCCGGCGAACATCGAAGCCTTCCAGTTCGAGAGTCTTCATCACTGCACGCGTCGCCAGGGCTTCGGGACTGTGCAGACCGATCGTCGCTCCCGCGCGTTTGGCGGCACGAGCAGCCGCCTGATGGATCCTCGTCTCGTCTCGTGTCGGACCGCTCTCAGTGGTTGCCGTCTTGATCCACCCCGCCCGGATCGATGTTCCCTCGATGCCAACGGTCAGCTCCGAATAGAAGTGGTTGGCGAGCTCCGCAACTGAGTTCTTCGCGAGTTGGGGAGGAACGAGGTTCTTGTAGATGCCAGTCGGGCAGACGATCTTCAGACCCGTTCGCCGGGAGATCTCGCGGAGGAGGAGGACGTTGCGACCGACGCCGATGTTCGTCCAGTCGATGAGCAAATCAATCTTCTGGCACCGCAGCTGCGCGGCGCTCTCGACGCACGCCCCGGTGACATCCGCCCAATTGACATCCATGTACGTCGCGCTCGTCGGACCACAGAAGTCGACGAAGAAGTGTTCGTGAGCGAGCGCAGATCGCACCCCTGCGCCTGATAACGGGCCGGTGACGGTCTCGAGGACTGGGCCACGCCCAGTTGCCTTTGGTAGCTCTCTCACGGAGAATCATGTATAATCGCTTATCTCTGTTTTGTCAAACACGGGTAGCCATGGGTGATGCGGCTAAACATGGGTGATGGAGTGTCCGACGACCGACGAAAGGACGAGTCCGTGACAACCAAGGGCACGCAAGAGGTACTCGGGAGTTTCCACGGCGATGGCGTCTTCCCCATCGATTGGAATGAGGGTGAGAGGGATCTTTTTTGGATCTTCGATGACCTCCACATCCCGAACCCGGTGTCGCCGATGTTCTTCGACATCGGTGGCTGGTGGCTGACCTGCGATCACATGTTTCGCCGGTTCGGCACGCCGTTCGCGTCCGACTGGATCGCCAAGAACGTCAACGGCTACGTCTATCACGCAGCAATACCGGCCGATCCGTCCCTCGCCATCGAGTCGAGCGAGTATCAGGCCCGCTACACCGCGCGCGTGCCTCGCGGTGAATGGGCTGCTGGGATCGGGGCGTATCTGGGTGCGGTTCTCCCGCACTATGCAGAGAACTTCCTCGATTGGTGGCGCGACCGGCTGCGACCGGAGATCGAGCGGAACTTCGCCTATCTCGACGATGCCCTCGAGCGGGAGCAAACGCTCGTAGAGCTCGGTGTCCTCCTCGAGGATGCCATCGACATTCACGACCGACACTGGAAGATCCACTGGATGCTGAATTTCGCCCAGTTCTCGGCAACGATGGCGTTGAACGGCACGATCGCAGAGGTCAAGGGCGATGTCGACCCCGCGCTCGTCGGACGACTTCAGAGCTCCGTCGAGGATCGGAACTGGGATGCAATCCACGCGTTGTGGACGATGAAAGATGAAGTCCGCGACGACGCCGAGCTATCGGCAGCGTTCGCCAGCGAAACGGCAGAGCCCGTCCTGCGCGCGCTCGCGGGATCCGATCGCGGTCGCCGCTTTCTCACAGAACGACTCGACCCGCATCGCAAGGAGTTCGGAAACAAGGCGATCTGGTCGCACGAGTTCGTCTACCCGACGGGGCGAGAAAACCCGGCGCCGATCATCGAGACGATCCGCGCATACCTTGCGACGAACTACGATTACCCGGCAACCCTCGCTGCCGTGACGGAAGACCTCGAGGCAGCGAAGCAGGAGCTCATGCAGGACATCCCCGAAGGCGAAGGACGCGAGCAGCTCGAGGGGGCACTCGAGCTCTCACTGCGAATGAACCCGCTCACGCCGGACCACCACTTCTACATCGACCAGGCGACGAACGCCTACGTTCGGCTCGTGCTCATCGCGATCGGCCGAGCCTTCGTCGAAGCCGGGACACTCGATGACCCCGAGAGCGTGTTCTTCCTTCACTACAACGAGTTGCGCGTGCTCATCGGAGAACCGCAGAGCATCGATGCAAACGACGTCGCCGGTGATCGCCGCGACGAGCGTGAGAGGAGCTTCGCCGTCCGGCCTCCCGAGTGGATCGGCACCGCCACCGAAAGCCAGCTCGCCTTCCCCTACTACACGCTCTGGGGCTTCCCCGAGAAGTTTCACCGCAAGCCGTCCGAACAGGCAGCCACGATCCAGGGGCTCGCTGGGTCTCCCGGCGTGGTTGAGGGTATTGCGCGGCTCGTCCGATCGACAGATGAGTTCGACCAGGTGGAGGACGGCGAAATCCTCGTCTGCCAGATGACCAATCCTGCGTGGGTCGTACTCTTCACGAGGATCGGCGGCCTCGTCACCGATGCAGGTGGTGTTGCTTCGCATCCTGCGGTCGTCGCCCGCGAGTTCGGCCTCCCGGCTGTCGTCGGCACGTCGGTCGCGACGGAGCGGATCGCGACCGGCGACAGAGTTCGTGTGAACGGTGCAACCGGAACGGTCGACCTCCTCGTTCGGGGCACAGACGTCAAGTGAGAGCACCGCGACTCCTCCTTCGAGAGCACATCAAGGAACAGATCCTGGAACGCATCCTGGACGGAACCTATGAGCCCGGCGAGCGTCTCGTCGAAACGCGACTCGCCCGCGAGTTCGAGACGAGTCAGGTGCCGGTGCGGGAGGCGTTGCGCGAATTGGAGGCGCTGCGGTTCGTTGAGTCGGAGCCGTTCCGAGGGGCACGGGTTCGGGCTGTCAGACCGGACGAGATCGCCGAGATCTTCCCCGTCCGTTCAGCGATCGAGGAGGTCGCAGTACGAGAGGCTGCACTCAGACTCGACGGTGACGTCGAAGAGTTAACCTCCCACCTCGCGGCGATGCAGCGAGCGGGAGCAGCCGGCGATCGGCACGAGCAGGTGCTCGCGGATGTCGAGTTCCACCGGACGATCGTGGACGCGTGCGGGAATTCGATCCTGCGCGAAGTCTGGCTCTCTTTGCGGGTCGAGGGCCGAACGATGATCACAACACTCAAAGCAGGTATCGCGTTCGAAGAGATCGCGGCGATCCACGAGCCGATCGTGGTTGCAATCCAAGCCAAGGATCCCGATGCTGCTGTTGCGGCGATGCGTCACCACTTCGAGGTCCTCCGCTCCGTTCTGAACAAGGAGATTCCATGAGTCGGTTAGTCGACCTATCCATGCCCGTCCATCCCGGCATGATGACGTTCCCCCGCGTGCCGCCGCCGGACATGCGCATTCATGAGACGTGGGAGGAGTTCGCGGAGCGGATCGGTGCCGCCGAGCACGGCGCCACCTGGTTGACGGCGAGCTACATGATCTCGCAGAACGATCACGTCGGCACCCACGTTGACGCCGTCAAGCACCTGCGGGGACCGGACGCGCCCGGCGTCGAAGGGATCCCACTCGAGTATTGCTACTCGGACGGGGTCGTCCTCGACTTCACCCACAAGGAGTCGGGCTCCCGCATCTTCCCTGACGAGATCGACGGGGCACTCGAGAAGATCGGTTACACGCTCAAGGAGCGAGACATCGTGCTCATGCACACGGGCGCCGGGGCCTATCAAGATGAGGAGCGGTATCGCACCGATCACTGCGGCATGACGGCGGAAGCGACGCGGCACCTGATTGCTCACGGCGTCCGGATGATGGGCGTCGATGCGATCACCTTCGACCCTCCGGTGTGGGCGATGTTCGAGCAGAAGCACTTCTGGGAGGCCCACCTCGTGATGATGGACGAGGACTACTGGCACCTCGAGAACATGACCAACCTGGACAAGCTTCCGCCGCACGGCTTCAAGCTCTCCGTCTTTCCGATCAAATGGATGGGAACCACGGCGGCGCCGGTGCGAGCCGTCGCGATCATCGATGATTGAGGTCGTCGTCTGGTTCGACGACAGCGCGTGCCTCGACCTTCGTGTCGCCGGTGGCAAGGGCGCGAGTCTCGCCGCCATGGCTGCCGCCGGCTTGAACGTGCCACCGGGGTTCGTCGTTCGAGCCGACGTGATGGCATCGCTCGTCGACGCGGAGGCACTTCGAGCCTGCGCACGGGGGCTCGACTGGGCCGCCGCGCAGGCGCTCGTCGGCGCCTGCGTACCTCCCCGAGAGCAGATCGGCTTGGCCTATGATCGTCTCGGTGGTTCCGTCGCCGTCCGGTCGTCGGCCTGCGCGGAGGATTCCGAGGAGGCGAGCTTCGCGGGCCAGCAGGAGACATTCCTCGAGGTCGAGGGCGCCGAGGACGTCTCGAGCCGCGTCGTCGAGTGCTGGGCATCGTTTTTCAGCGAGCGGGCCTTGTTCTATCGCTCGCAGAAGGGCTCACTCGACGACCTCGACATGGCGGTCGTCGTGCAGAGGATGATCGACGCCGAGAAATCCGGAGTTCTGTTCACGGTCGACCCGGTTGCCCGGAGGCGCGACAGGCTCCTCGTCGAGGCGGTCTTCGGGCTCGGCGAACAGGTCGTGTCGGGGGAGGTGACCCCGGATCACTACATTGTCGACCGCAACGGTGACGTCAAGACGGAACGCCTGGTGCACGGCGGGGTGTTGACGCCGAAAGAGCTGAAGACGCTCGTCGCCGCGGGGACGTCCCTGGAAGAGCGTTTCGGAGCACCGCAGGACATCGAGTGGGCGATCGTCGGTGACTCGCTGTTCCTCCTCCAGTCACGGCCGGTAACGACGCTGTGATCGACAAGGCGCAGGCCTTCATCGAGCCGTACTGGAACGCGGAGCACCTGCGTCGTGCACTGGACTGGCTGCTCGTGCTCGATCCCGACGCGAGCGAGGCGTTGCGGTTGGCCGCGCTCACCCACGACATGGAGCGGCACTTCCCCGGCGGTCCCGTCCAGGATCTCTCGATCCAGCCTGACGAAGGTCTCGAGTATCTGCGCGAGCACTCCGAGCGCTCGGCGCGGATCGTCGGCGCCTGGCTCCACGACGAAGGAGCAGATGACGCGACGATCGCGGAAGTGGGGCGACTGATTTTGATCCACGAGGCAGGAGGCGATCCCGACGCGAACCTTCTCCAGGCGGCGGACTCGCTGTCGTTCCTCGAGGTCAACATCGATATTCCGTACGCCTGGGTGAGGAGAGGAGACTGTGACCTCGACCGGGCGCGCGCGCAGCACACGTGGATGTTCCAGAGGATCCGGGTACCCGCGGCGCGCGACCTCGCGGTGCCGCTCTACGAGGCGGCGATCGGTCATGGCGGCTGACGTGAGAGGCGGCTAAGGGTGCGCGCGTTCGACTATGCGCGCCCGAGTACCCTGGTCGAGGCGTTCGAGCTTCTCTCGGCACCCGATGGCGGCGTCAAAGCGCTGGCCGGGGGAACCGATCTCCTCGTTGGACTCCGCAACGGTGCGATCCGTCCGCGCGCCGTTGTCGATCTCAAGCACATCCGCGAGTTGGCTCCGGTGATCCGTGCGGACGAGGAGTGCATGAGTATCGGGGCCAATGTAGTTCTCGCGCAACTGACGGCGAGCGAGGTTTTTCGTCGGGACTATCCTGCCCTGGTGGAATCGGCTGCGGTGGTTGGGTCGGTTCAGATCCGGCATCGCGCCACTCTCGCGGGGAACCTCTGCAATGCATCACCGGCCGCCGACACGGTGCCGGCGTTACTCGCGTACGGAGCCAACGTCGTGATCTGTGGACCGAGTGGCGAGCGCCGCATTCCCGTCGAGGGTTTCATCCTCGGGCCGCGCGAGACCGTATTGACCCCGGGGGAAATCGTGACCACGATCGTTCTGCCCACCCCCAAGCCGGGGACCGGGGCCGCGTTTGCGCGGCTCACGCGACGTCGTGGCGTCGATCTCGCGATTCTCAGCGTCTGCTGTCTGGTCGATCCCGAAGGAGAGGTTCGTTTCGGGCTCGGTGCTGTGGGCCCGCGACCGTTTCTCGTGTGCGACAGCGCAGCCAGAGGTGTTGGGAGCGCGGCAGCCGAGCAGTTCGCTGCGCTCGTAGCCAAGGCATCTCCGATCACCGACGTCCGCGCGAGCCACGACTACCGGCAGGCGATGATCACGGTGCTCGCTCGTCGAACACTCGCAACCGCGATCGAGCGATCAAGCTGGGTCTCGCCGTGACCTCGAGACGGCTCGTCACGCTTTCGGTCAACGGGCGCGAGCACGAGCTCGACGTCCTGGTTCATCGACCCTTGCTCGATGTTCTTCGCGAGGACCTCGGACTGACCGGTGCGAAAGAATGCTGCGCCGTCGGGGAGTGCGGCGCGTGCACGGTACTCGTCGACGGGCTCACCGTGAACGCATGCTTGATGCTCGCCGTGGAAGCCGACACCCGGCAGATCACGACAATTGAGGGTTTGACGCCGGGAGAGAGCCTGAGTCCGCTGCAGGACTCGTTCCTCGCACACGGCGCAGTCCAGTGCGGCTTCTGCATCCCGGGCACGATCGTGTCGGCGCAGTTCCTCCTCGACAGCAACCCGAGCCCCACCGCGTCGGAGATCAACGAGGGACTCGCCGGCAACCTGTGTCGCTGCGGCGGATACAAGCGGATGCTGAGAGCGGTCGAGGCGATCACGGAGCCTGAAGCGTGAACGCGGGCTCCGTCGGTACGGGGGTTCCGCGTGTCGGCGGCCGCGAGCGCGTCGACGGCAGTCAACAATTCCTTGCGGACATCCGCCTGGAGGACATGCTGCACGTCAAGCTCGTCACGCTCGATGTCGCGTGCGCGCGAATCGACTCCATCGACACGTCAATCGCGGCGCATCTGCCTGGGGTCGCGTGCATCGTCACCCCTGCCGATCTGCCGCAACCGATACCGCGATTCGGACCTGTCTACCGAGATCGCCCATTTCTCGCCGACGGAGCGACGACCTACCACGGCGAGCCAATCTGCGCGGTCGTGGCCGAGTCACGGGACCTGGCAGAAGCTGCCGCGGAGGCCGTGCTGGTCGGCTACACCGAGGTGCCAGGTGTGTTCACGATCGACGCTGCACTCGCTCAGGATGCCCCACTCGTGCAAAGCCCGAGCCTTCGCCCCGACGATCCGCTTGCGCGCTCGAACGTCCTTCGAGAACGACGGTACGAGTGGGGAGTGATCGATGAGACCCACGTCACGGTTGTTGATCACGTCTACTCATTCCCGATGGTCACCCACTTCGCGATCGAGCCACACGGTGCGATCGCATACGCCGACGACGACGGGCTGACGATCTGGAGCCCGGTGCAGCATCCGTACCTGCTTCAGCGCACGATCTCCGATCTGTTCGAGCAACCGCTCGCGCGCGTGCGGGTCCTTGCCCCCGACCCCGGGGGAGCGTTCGGAGGAAAGCAGAACCCGAAGTTCGAGCCACTCCTGACCTGCCTTGCGCTGAAGACCGGACGCCCGTGCAGACTGATCCTGACGCTCGAGGAGACGTTTCAGGCCGTCCGTCGCACGTCGTGCTCGATCCATGTCCGAAGCGGATTCCGCGCGAACGGCGAACTCGTCTTCCACGATGTCGAATCCGACTTTCTTATAGGCGCCTACGCGGACATCGCCGAGCGCGTCGTTGCGAAGGCGAACTACCTCGCCTGCGGCCCCTACCGCACCCCAAACGCTCGGATCGTTGCGCGGGCCATCTTCTCGAATACGACTCCCAGTTGCGCATTTCGTGGTTTCGGCACCCCGCAGGTGGCGTGGGCGATCGAGTCCCAGATGGATGCAGCCTCGCGACTCCTGGGGCTCGACGGCCTCGAGATACGTCGCGTGAACCTTGCGCGTTTCGGCGAAGAGGTCGTCCCGGGCGACGTGCCCGCCGACGGCGAGTGGCAGCAGTCTCTCGATCGCGCAGCGGAGATGATCGGATGGGGTCGACCGGCGATCGAGGGAAGGGGTCGGGGCATCGCGGTCGCGATCAAGGCGGGAGCGACGACGGGGCTCTCGCAGGCGACAGTGCGGCTTTTATTCGACGGCAGCGTGATCGTGTACGCCGGTACGTCGGACATGGGGCAAGGTGCGCGCACCATTTTCGCTCAGATCGCAGCCGACGAATTTGGCATCACGGTCAACGATGTCTCCGTCGTCAGCGGCGATACCGCAATCGTTCCGTTCGATCTCCAGACATCTGCAAGTCGCTCGACGGTGTTCATGGGCAACGCGATCCTCGCCGCGTGTGAGGACGTTCACCGACAGCTGAGATCGCTCGCCGCTGAGATAACCGGTGTCGATCTTGCGGACGTCGAGATCAGGGTCGGCCGGGTTCAGGTCAAGGGCGAACAGCACTCGATCGCCTCGGTTCTCGAACGAGGACTCGGCCGACTCCGGGGAGAGCTGGTTGGAAACGGCACGATGCGCCGAGCGGACGATCCCGACCATCCGCTCGGCGGCGCCCCTGCGTTCTACGAATTCAATTGCACCGCTTTCGAGGTTTCGGTCGACGGCGAGACGGGTGAGGTGCTCATCCATCGACATGTCACCGTCGGCGATGTCGGGAAGGCCCTCAACCCACTCCAGGTCACGATGCAGGATGAGGGAGCGGCGGTCATGGGCCTCGGGCATAGCCTGATGGAGCAATTACTCCTCGACGACCGCGGTCGAATCCGGAACCTTGGAGCTCTCGACTACCGCATCCCTACGACCAAGGACATGCCTCTCGAGCTCGAATCCGAGGTCATCGAAAACGGCGACGGGCCGGGGCCACGAGGTTCGAAGGGCGTCAGCGAAGGGGCGATCCTGTGCACTGCACCCGCACTCGCAGCGGCGCTCGCAGATGCGACAGGCGTTGTCATCCGCGACCTTCCCTTGACTCCCGAGCGCGTCTGGTCGGCGCTCAAGGCGGGTGTGGTGCGGTGACGCCAGGGGATCCAAGCGGTGCCGGTGGGCCGTGCCGGGATCGCAATGATCAAGTCGAACTCGGCTGTAGCCTTTTCAGAGGGTGGCGCCGAGGAGCCAGGGGTTGAATTCCTCGGTTCCGATGCCAGCGAGTTCGCTCTTCGTCCGCTTACCCGACGCGACGGCAAGGAGCTCCTCGAAGATTTCCTTCCCGACCTCGTCGAGGGTCACTCCGCCGAGAACCTTGCCGGCGTCGATGTCCATGTCTGGCTCCTGCCGTCTGTAGAGCTCGCTGTTGGTCGCGATCTTCAGCGACGGGGCCGGCTTGAACCCGAAGGCGGAGCCACGGCCGGTCGTGAACGCAACGAGGTTGCAGCCGCCCGCGACCTGCCCGGTGGCCGAGACGGGGTCGTACCCGGGCGTGTCCATGTGCACGAGCCCACGCTCGGTCACGCGCTCGGCGTAGCCGACCACCTGGTTGAGCGGCGTCGAGCCAGCCTTCGCGACCGCGCCGAGCGACTTCTCGTAGATCGTCGTCAATCCACCCGCCTTGTTGCCCGGAGTGGGGTTGTTGTCGATCGAGGCGCCCCAGGTGGCGGTGTACTCCTCCCACCAGCGGATCCGCTCGACGAGCTGCTCGCCCACCTCCCGGCTGCTCGCGCGGCGGGTGAGGAGGTGTTCGGCACCGTAGATCTCCGTCGTCTCCCCGAGAACGACCGTTCCGCCGTGGCGGACGATCAGATCACACGCCTTGCCGAGTCCCGGGTTGGCGGTCACGCCCGACCAGCCGTCCGAGCCGCCGCACTGGAGCGCAAGCACGAGCTCGGACGCCGAAACCGGCTCGCGCTCCGCCCTGTTCGCCACGGGGAGGAGCTGCAGCACAGCCTCGACACCCTGCTCGACGGTCTTCGCGAAGCCACCGTCCTCCTGGATCGTGATCACGAGCGGGGCGTCTTCGTGCAGCGTTGTCGCAGCGATCATGTCATCTGGCTGGTTAACCTCGCAGCCCAGGCTGAGGATCACGTATCCACCGACGTTCGGGTGGTCAACCGTCCCTGCAAGGGTCCTCTGAAGCTGGCGCAGCGCACTGGAGCCGATATGCGCGCCACAGCCCCCCTTGTGCGGCAGCGCGATCACGCCGTCGATGTTCGGATAGTCGGCAAGCACCCCTGACCGCTCGATGCGGTCGACGACCGCCACGGTCGCAGACGACGAGCAGTTGACCGACGCGAGCACAGCAACGTAGTTGCGCGTGCCGACGCGGCCATCGGGTCGTCGGAAGCCGAGAAAGGACGCTCGCTCCGGCTCGGGCACGAGCTCGACTGGCTGCCATGCCTCGCAGAACGCATAGTCGTGTCCCACGTCCCCCACCGCGAGGTTGTGGCTGTGGACGTGCTCGCCGGCCTCGACCGCGCGCGTGGCGACACCGATCACCTGGCCGTAGCGTCGGATCGGGTCGCCGCCCCGGATCGCACGGAGGGCAACCTTGTGCCCTGAAGGGATCGCCTGCACGACCCGCACCGAGCCGTCACCCGAGAGGCGAACCTCCGTACCCGGGGCAAGTTGCGCCTTCGCGATTGCGACGTCATCGTCCGGATGGAGGAGCACTGCCACGTCGTCGAGGGCCACAGGCTCTTTCGGCGCCCGGCTGAAGGGGATTGACCCGCTCTGTGGATCGGTCGACACCCGCACCTTTCTCGTCGGCGACATTCTGGTACGCACGGGGTTCACCGTTCGGAGAACCGATACAGTCAGACTACAGGGTTCCGGCGAGCGTTTCCCTCGGAACCGCGCCCATGGTTTGTACAGCTGTCGCCGTCCCTGGTAAAACCTGACCATGACCGACGCACCGACGAGAAACCTGCGCTCGCGGGCGTGGTTCGACAATCCGGCGAACGTGGACATGACGGCGCTCTATCTGGAGCGAACGATGAACTACGGTCTGTCGCTCGACGAGTTGCAGTCGGAGCGGCCGATTATCGGAATCGCGCAGACGGGCTCGGACATCACGCCGTGTAACCGCCATCATCTCGTGCTGGCGGCCCGGGTGCGCGACGGGATCAGGGATGCGGGTGGGGTTCCTTTCGAGTTCCCGATCCACCCGATTCAGGAGACGTGCAAGCGGCCGACGGCGGCGCTCGATCGGAATCTGCAGTACCTGTCGCTGGTCGAGATCCTCTACGGCTACCCGATCGATGGGGTGGTGTTGACGACGGGGTGTGACAAGACGACGCCCGCGCAGCTGATGGCTGCCGCCACCGTCGACATCCCGGCGATCGTGTTGTCTGGCGGGCCCATGTTGAACGGCTGGTTCAAGGGGAAGCGGACGGGGTCGGGCACGATCGTTTGGACGGCGCGGGAGATGCTGGCGCGTGGCGAGATCGACGCGAAGGGATTCACGGAGCTGATCGCGTCGTCTGCTCCATCGGCCGGGCATTGCAACACGATGGGAACGGCGTTGACGATGAACTCACTCGCCGAGGCGCTCGGGATGAGCCTGCCGGGGTGTGCTGCGATCCCGGCGCCGCACCGTGACCGGCAGGAGATGGCGTACCTGACCGGCAAGCGGATCGTGGAAATGGTCGCCGTAGATCTGAAGCCGTCGGATGTCCTGACCCGGGCGGCGTTCGAGAATGCGATCGTTGTCAACTCGGCGATCGGCGGCTCGACGAACGCGCCGATCCACCTGAACGCGATCGCCCGTCATATCGGTGTCGAGCTCGACAACGATGACTGGGAGCGCCTCGGCTACGACGTGCCCCTGCTCGTCAACCTGCAGCCCGCGGGTGAATATCTCGGGGAGGAGTACCATCGTGCGGGCGGCGTGCCGGCCGTCGTGGCGGAGCTGGTCGAGATGGGGCGGATCGACGCGACCGCGGTCACCGTGAACGGTCGCTCGTTGCACGACAACAACGTGGGGAGGTTCACGAGCGATCGTGACGTGATTCGCGCCTCCGACGAGCCGCTCAGGCCGCACGCCGGCTTCCTCAACCTGACGGGCAACCTCTTCGAGAGCGCTCTGATGAAGACGTCGGTGATCTCGGATGCGTTCCGGGCCTGCTACCTCCAAAACCCCGAGGATCCCGATGCGTTCGAGGGCTGCGCGGTCGTCTTCGACGGCCCCGAGGACTACCACGCACGGATCGACGATCCAACGCTCGAACTCGACGAGGAGACGGTGCTCGTGATCCGCGGGGTCGGGCCGATCGGCTACCCGGGCTCGGCCGAGGTCGTCAACATGCGCCCACCCGACTACCTCCTGAAGCGCGGTGTCAATGAGCTGCCGTGCATCGGCGACGGCCGCCAATCCGGCACCTCGGGCAGCCCCTCGATCCTGAATGCCTGCCCCGAGGCTGCAACCGGCGGCGGCCTCGCGCTCCTCCACACCGGCGACCGCATGCGTATCGACCTCGGCAAGCGCACCGTCGACGCCCTCGTTCCCGCTGACGAGCTCGCCCGCCGGCGTGACGCCCTTGCCGCAGCGGGCGGCTACAGCTACCCGGAAAGCCAAACCCCGTGGCAGGAGATCCAGCGTGGCCTCATCGACGAGCTCTCCCACGGCATGGTGCTCAAGCCTGCCGTCGCCTACCAGCGCATCGCCGAAACCAAAGGCATCCCCCGCGACAACCACTGAGAGCGGCCGACGTCGAATGGCCGAGTCGGCGAGGAGCCTCTCGGCTGCCGCCGATCCTCTCGGTCATTGCCGTTGCCGCGCTGCCGATGTCGACCTGGCCGCACGCAACGGCGGTGAACAGCTCGATGCCGCTCATCCGAGGCCTGCAGCCACACTGCCACCGAGCTCGTCGTCGATGTAGGCGCGAACGATGTCGGCGAAGCTCGTCTCCCCGCGGAAGCCGAGCTCCAGGGCACGCTGGGGATCGAAGCGGCCGGGCCAACCTGCGACCATCCTCGTGATCCGCTCGTCGGGCTCGCGGCGAATCAGGCGAACCGTCGCCTCGCCGGCGACCTCCCGCAGTGCCTCGATCTGCTCCGCCACGGTCACCGAGAGCCCGGGCATCGTCAGACAGCAGCGGTTCCCGAGAGTCCGCCGATCGAGCCTCGCCGCGTGCACCAGGTATCCCACAGCTGCCCGCGGCGAGGCGAACCAGTGGCGCACGTCCTCCGGAACGGGCAAGATGGCCTCGCGGCCGTGGAGCGGCTCGCGGATGATGTTCGAGAAGAAGCCCGACGCGGCCGCGTTGGGGGTGCCCGGGCGAACGCAGATCGTCGGGAGTCGGATCGCGACGCCGTCGAGAAACCCGCGGCGCGAGTAGTCGGCGAGGAGCAGCTCCGCGATCGCCTTCTGGGTGCCGTAGCTCGTCAGCGGCGTCGTGGCGAACTCGTCGGGGATGGTCTCTGGGAACGGTGCACCGAACACCGCGATCGACGACGCGAAAACGACCGTCGGTCGGTAGCCGTCGCCCGCGCCACGAACGGCGTCGAGCAGGAGCCGCATCCCTTCCACGTTGACCCGGTACCCCTTCTCGGGATCGGTCTCCGCTTCGCCCGACACCACCGCTGCGAGTTGGAACACGACGTCTGGCCGACCCGAGATGACTCGCTCGGCGACCCCGGGCAGCGAGATGTCTGCAACCGCGGCATCGACCTCGATCGCCATGGGCGACAGTGGCAGCGGCGGCGCGACGTCGACGAGCGACAGGTGCGCGATCTCCGCGTCACCCACCCGTCCGTCAGCCGCCAACCGTTCCCCGAGCTTGCGACCCAGCATGCCCGCTCCGCCGAGAATCAAGACCCGCACGCGGCCATACTAGTGCGGCGGCTTCAGAGCCGCACGATCCCGAAGGCGCGCGCTTGATTTGTCGAGGGCACGTGGTTTGTCGCCGTATTGCGGAGGCGCTCCCCGACTCCGTCTGCGCGCACGTTGCCCCCGCCGCGATCGTGTGCAGCCCGGCGTCGTGGGCTTTGAGGGCTCGAGCGTGGAGCACGGCGAGGAGCATGGTGCAGCTATTCTAGGGTTGTACATTTAATGGACAAACTGGAATCCACCAGCTCGTTGTAGTTGGTCGGATCCCGAGAGGAGTAGATGAACGATGAGACGCCTCACTCTGGTGCTGGCTGTCGCCGTCTGCGGTCTTTCCCTGGTCGGTGCCGCGATTGCCGGCACCATCCTTCGGGCGCCCGCGGCCGCAAACGGATCCCTGAAGTACACGAAGAAGGCCCTGAGCGCTCCTGCCGGCAAGGTCACGATCACGATGCCGAACCCGTCGCCGATTCCGCACAACATCGCAATCAAGGGCGCAGGCGTTTCCGTCAAGGGGAAGGTCGTCGGGAAGGGCGGGACATCGACCGTGTCCGCCAAGTTGAAGAAGGGTCGATACACGTTCTACTGCAGCGTCCCGGGCCACGAGGGTGCAGGGATGAAAGGCGTGCTGACGGTCAAGTAGACGGGCGGTGCGACGCGCAGGAGCAGGCGCGCCGGGGAATACCCGGCGCGTCGTGCTCGTTCTTCTTATTGTCGATGTTTTGTCCAAGTAACAACAGCACGGCCGAGCTGCGAGCGCTTCAGAGCGGTAGGCCGCTCGAGGCGCTCCGCGCGCAGTCGTCACTGCTTCGGCGTTCGCCGGCAACGACTGGGGCGAGCGGCCTGTGGTCGCTCTTCCGTTCGGGTGATGCCCTGGGCCGCGCTCTCGCGATTCGGCCCCTCTCACGCCTCGGGGGCGAGGCTTTCGACGGGACGCTCCACCGTCTTGCATCAGGAGACGACCCCCTCCTCCGCGAGCAGGCGGTGTGGGCTCTCGGTGATCGTCCTGCGAGCGCCGCCGGCATCGCCCCGGTCGTCCGCGCCGTCGCCGAGGGTGGTCACGCAGCGGTCGTCGGCCAGCTCGCGATCGAGCGCTGGGTCGACGCCACTCCCACCGTGGCCGCGGCGATCGCGGCCGAGCTCGACCACACGACGGACGCGGCCGCACGGGCGCGCCTCGCCGAGACCGCAGGACTGCTCCGCCACGGCGAGGCTCGCCGCCTTCTGGCCCGCCTCCTGCGCTCGGCCGTCGAGAGCGACAGCGTGCGCGCGGCGGCGGCAAGGGCGTTCGCCGCTGCTCCCGACCCTGCGCTCCTGGACGACCTCCGGAGGGCCGCGAGTCAAGGCGGCGCCGAGGTTCGATTTGCCTGCGCCCGCGCGCTCCTCGCGCTTCGTACCGCCGTCGCAGGTGAGGCTGCGGCGCGCCTCGCGACCTCTGTTGTCGGATCGGAGGAGCCCTTCGACAGGCTCCTCGTCGCCGTCGTCCGTGGGCGAACACGGCCCGCGTCGATCGAGCCCGGTCTCCACGTCGCGCAGGTCTTCGTTCAGGGACGCCTCGACGCCGATCTCTCGTTTGCGGGAGCAGGCGACGACGGTGGGATCTCGACGCTCCTCGTCCACCTCGGCCGCGCCTTGAGAACCGAGCCAGTGGTCGGTCGCGTGACGACGATCGCGCGGGCGCTCGCGGAGCCCGAGACCGGTTGGCGCCACGCGTCCCTGACCGAGATACAGGCCGATGGAGTGTCGATCGAGCGGATGCCGTTCGGCCCGGCAGGCTATGTTGCGGCACCCGATCTGTGGGAGCATCGGCTCGAGCTCGAGCGGACACTGGAGGCGACGGTGGTGGAGCTCGGCGGTATTGACGTGGCCCACCTCCGGTTCGCGGACGCCGGCGCCTTTGCTGCAGCCCGCGTGTGCCGCCGGCTCGGAATCCCTGTGGTTTTCACCGCCGCTCCCGATCCGCACGCGCTCATCGCCGCTGCCGAGAGTACGGGGACGCTCACACGTGAATCGTTTCCGGAGGAAGAGCTGCGCAATCACTATCTGCAACGCGCACAGCTCGTGGAGACGCTGCTCCAGCAGGCGGACACCGTGGTCGTACTGCCCCGGCCGGACGCCCGGGCAACCCTCGGGTCACTCTTCGGGATGCCGTTCGCCGAGCTCGAGCCACAACGCGTGCGTATCGTGCCCGAAGGCATCTCGATGACGGCAGTCGACCGGGCGGCCCTCGAGCTCGAGGAGGCTCGCCACGGTGCTCAGCTGCCGACGGTCGCCGGCGACCTGCTCGACGCGATCGCCGCACTGCCGTGGCATCGCCGAGGGCTTCCTCTGGTCGTGAGCGTCGGGCGGCTCCACCGCGTCAAAGGCATGCCGCTCCTGCTCGAGGCATGGGCCGGCGACAACGATCTCCACCGCTCGCTCAACCTCGTCATCGTGGGTGGGAACCTGGAGCGGCCGACGGCTGAGGAACGTGCAGTGCTCGCGGGCCTCGACGAGGTGTTCGAGAGGATTCCCCATGCGCAGGAAGGGTTTCTCCCGCTCGGGCATCGGCCCAATCACGAAGTGGCGACGATCATGCGCATCGCGCGCGAGGGGCTTACGGATCTCATCTCGCCGGACGGGATCTATGCCTGTACGAGCCAGAAGGAGGAGTTCGGCGTCGCCCTCCTCGAGGCGATGGCCACTGGCATTGCGGTGGTCGCGCCCGCGGCAGGAGGGCCGAGCACCTTCGTGAGCGAGGGACTGACCGGCAGCCTCGCCGACACGTCCTCGATCGGGAGCGTGCGGGGTGCGTTGCGCCGGGCGTTCGCGACGCGCAGCGACGAAGCACGGGCACGCCGTGCGGCGAACGTCGTTCGCTCCGACTACACGGTAGAAGCGATGGCCGCATCGCTTGCAGCGGTGTACGACGACGTCCTCGACGCGCGTGAACGGGTCGCTGCATGAGAGCTCTTCTCGTCGTCCCCGATTACGTCTCGCACTGGAATCCGCTCTGCAGCGTTGCCGAAGCCCTCGCCGGTCGCGGCCACGACGTGGTCGTTGCGACCGGCCCGGCACTCGGCCCCCGGGTCGAGGCCGACGGATTCGGCCATACCCAGCTCAGGCTCGGAGCCGGGAGCAACCCGGGTGTCTCACGTTCGGTGAAGGACGCCGAGCTGGATGGGTTCTTCGCCGCGACCCACTCGGGCATGGTGGCCACGCTCCGCTACCAGGCCGAACGCCGCCGGCACGACCTCCTCTGGGAACCGGAGGCTGTCGCAAACCGCGTCCGCGAGGTAATCGAAGGCGTCGCTCCCGATTCCGTGCTCGTCGACCAGCTCGCGTTCGGCGCCACCGCGGCTCTCCGTGGGTTGCGCGTCCCGTTCGTCTCGTTTCTCCCGGGCCACCCCTGCCAGCTGCCGTGTCCCGGCGAGACATTCGGCTACCCGGCGCTGCGCCCGCCCGGCTTCACGGCACAGGACGACGAGCTCGCCTCGCTCGCGGAGCTCTGCCTGCATGTCACCCTCGAGTTCACCGCTGCCTACAACGCCGCCGTGTCGGCGCTCGACCCGGAGGCTGACCCGCTCGAGGACGCGTTCGCAGCGGGTGGCACTGCCGGGACGCTCGTGAACTACCCGGCGCACCTCGGGGGCCACGCAGAGCGTCGCCCGCACGTCGGCTTCGTCGGGTCGTGCGTCCGCGCCGCGCAGGCCGACGCGACCATCGCCGGGCTCGATCGCGGGTCTCGCGAGCGGCCTCGTGCCTACGTCTCCCTCGGCAGCTTCCTCTCCGCGCGCACCGACGTCCTGCGCTCCGTGTCCGACGCTCTCGGGATGCTGGGCTGGGATGCCGTCATCGCCACGGGTGCCACCGACCCGACAGATCTCGGCTCCGTGCCTTCCACCTGGGTGCTGGCGGAGCACATTCCTCAGATCGCGGCGCTCGAGAGCTGCGACCTGGTCGTGTGTCACGGGGGGAACAACACCGTCACCGAGGCGCTCACGGCGGGCCTGCCTGTACTGGCGCTTCCGTTCTCGACAGATCAGTTCGCAGGAGCAGAAGACCTGCGACGTGGCGGCTTGGGGGATGCTGCCGTCCCCGGCGTCGCGTCCGCGACCGAGATCGCCGGCAGGCTGACAGCGCTGCTCGAGGGGCGGGCCGCGAGCATGGCGGCGGCGTTGGGTCGCGACCTTCGCAGCGCGAACGGGGCCGGACGCGTTGCCGATGCGGTCGAACGCGTCGGCGCCGGCGTCGGCGTCGCGCTGATCCGGTAGCCCGAGGCCCGATCCGGGCAGTGCAGAATGATTCCCGTCCCGGAGGGCATCGTCACGGCGACCTCGTCTGGGTGCGGCAACCCCCGCTGCTCCGCGGTCGGCTCTCGGCGCCAGCGGTGGCTCCCGGGCAGAGCCCAGGGCGAGAGCCGACGGCGAGGGCAGCTAGCTCCGCCGAGGGCCACAACGAGTCGGAGCAGATACCGTTCCTCCGTAGGCTAGGCGCTCGATCGACGGTCGGAGGCCCCTGTCTTGCCGTGAAACCTGCCGGAACGCGCCGGAGTGGGCTGTCGGCTAGAATCAGCCGACTCCCAGCGGTTGGGAGAGTGTAGAAAGTGGGACAGAATCACGAAGTGCTTTGCAATAAAGCACAGTTTGGGCGCTTAGCTCAGTTGGGAGAGCACCAGCTCGACAAGCTGGGGGTCACTGGTTCGAGCCCAGTAGCGCCCATGTCGAAAGAGAGTCAAAAGTCCTGCTAATCAAGGGCTTCTGGCTTTCTTTCGTTGATGTCTTCTGTCCGCCCAAGACCGCCGAAATCAGTCGGTTTCGGTGTAAGACTTCCCCACACGCGGTCGGTCGATGAGGAGCGCCTTGAGCCGTCCGCCCCGCTCGACGGGAGTCTCGGAAGTGCGGCTGCGTGCCATCTGGCGAGATCGCGCTGGCCCAGGCCAATGGCGGGCTCTCGGGAGCCTCTAGGACTTCTCGGGTAACCACTCAGGGCGGTATCTGACGAAGGTCGACCGCGGCAGATCCGCGCGCACATTCTTGTACGCCTCGCCCGGCCTTGTCATCTCGCGTTCGACGCTGGCGCGATGGCGGGCTGCAGCCTCTGAGACCGGGTAGACGATTCCGCGGCCGATCCCGCGTCCGCGAGCGCCGACAGCAACGACGACCGCGGGTTCCTCGCCTGCCCCGACGATGATGTGCCGGGTGCCGCCAGGGCAATGGAAGAAGTCCCAAGCTTTCAGTCGTCGCTCCTGCTCCTCCACGATCAGCAGACACTCGCCGGCCAACACGAGAAACCCTTCCTGAGTGTTCTCGCGGTGGTACATGCCCATAGCCTCCCCGGGTTCGAGAACGCTGATGTTGATCCCGAACTGAGGGAACCGCCGCTTCCCCTCGAAGGTGCAGTAGGAGCCGAGCGGACCCTCATCCTTCCACCGTGACTCGCGGGCATTCACGATGAACCAGCCCTCGCCGTCAACAACGAGACCGTTCTTCGTCAATCGGAGAGGAGCCTCGGGGATCACGCTCGACAGTCTGACAACGCCGCTTGGTTCTCACAACGGGTCATCAGCAGCGAGCAGACACCACTCCGCTCTGTGACATTCCCGAACGCTGGCCCATGCGGTGCTCGAGTGCCCTGGTGCTCTAGCCGAGTCGTGCCGTCAGGTCGTTGGCTGACGCCAGCCGCCTGATGGAGCTCGAGCGACAGCTCAGTCAGCCGCCACCGCGGCCCCAGGCTCGAACGCTAACCCCCGGGGCCTGGCTCGCTTCGAGGACGCTTGCGTAGGTCTGCAACCAGCCTGAGTAGCGAGAGAGACACAGATGCACTCATAGTGCAAGACAACCTCTGTTGTTGTATGTTGTATGGGTGTCTCGTGATGGAGCGCGTCACAACAAGCAGCAGAACCGCTTCCCGGGCGCACCGGCCGGCGAGCCGCCTGTTGCTCTTCGTAGGTCGGATGGGGTTGTGCGCCTCGTCTACACCCGAGCGCAGGCCGCCGAGGCACTCGGGATCAGTACGGCGACTCTCGCGCGGCGAGTCCTTCCCCACATCGACACCGTCGAGATGCCATGGGGCACCCGCATGATCCCCGTCGACGAGCTCGAGCGGCTCGTCACCGAAGCGCGACAGCCGAAGTGGACAGAGCACTCCGCACCGGTGGGCCGGCGCCCGGGCATCCCGTCGGACCTGCGGCGGCGTATCTGCGCCGAGCACGCAGCCGGATCCAGCCTTGCCGAAATCGCACGAGGACTGAACCGCGACGAGGTGCCAACGGCGCAGGGCGGACGCGAATGGTGGCCGTCGACGGTCAAGGCCGTTCTCGACCGCTCCAGTCCGCTCGCGTCGGAGCCACGCCCGGAGCCGGCGGTGTCCAAGTAGGGGTTCCCGTCCGAGAACTATGGGTTGTCGAACCCAAAACCCATAGTTCGTCGTCCGGAACCTGTAGTTTCGGCGCATGCAGACGTTCCGGCGCTTGAGCGATCACTTCGACCTGATCCCGGCGGCGATCAACCGCCAGCTGAGCGAGATCGACATTGCGCGCGGTCGCCAGGAGGCGTTCGCGCTGCAGCACCCGGCGGCGCTCGAGTCGCTGAAGCAGGCGGCGTTGATCCAGAGCGTGGAAGCGTCGAACGCGATCGAGAACATCACCGCGCCGCGGAGGAGGATCGAGGAGCTCGTCGCGGAGCGAACCGAGCCCCGTGATCGCTCGGAGGCGGAGATCGCCGGCTACCGCGCGGTCCTCGGCACGATCCACGCGAGCGCACCGGACATCCAGTTCAGACCGAACGTCGTCCGTCAGCTGCACCGCGATCTCTACCAGTACGCGGCACAGCCCGGCGGCGACTGGAAGGGCTCGGACAACCTCGTCACAGAGGAGCTGCCGGATGGAACCGTGGCCGTTCGCTTCACACCGGTGTCGGCGCTCGCGACGCCCGCGGCGATGGACGAGCTGCACCGGCGCTTCGGCGAGGCGTGGGCGGCGAATCACCATCACCGCCTCCTGCTCGCCGCCGCCTACACGCTCGACTTCCTCGTCGTCCACCCCTTCACCGACGGCAACGGACGCATGTCACGGTTGCTCTCACTCCTGCTGCTCTACAAGGGCGGCTACGAGGTCGGGCGCTTCGTCAGCCTCGAGAAGCTGATCGAGCAGAGCGAGGAGACCTACTACGACGCCCACGGCCGCTCCACCGCCGGCTGGCACGAGGGCGCCCACGACCTACACCCGTGGCTCTCGTACTTCCTCGGCATCCTCACCGCCGCCTATCGCGAGTTCTCGCCGCGCGCTGAGGCAGTCACCGCGGGGCGCGGGTCGAAGGCCGAGCTCGTGAAGGCGTTCGTTCGCTCGAGCGTCAGCGACTCGTTTACCTTCGCCGAGGTCAAGCGTGCGGCGCCCGGCGTCAGCGACGAGTACATCCGCCAGGTGCTCCGCGAGCTTCGCGACGACGGCGTCGTCGAGGTGACCGGCGCGGGACGCGGCGCCGCCTGGAGGCGGCTTTCGGTGCCTCAGAACGCAATCAGGTAGTACCTGAGCGACGCGATGTCGGCGGCTATGACCTTCGGACGAGAACCATAGGTGCTCTGAGCGGTTATCGGATCGCGACAGTCACGTCGACCGTCGTTGGCCTGTAACCCTGACCGACGCGGGCACCGTAGGCGCGCACGCGGGTGCCCGGTTTGGGGTCCTGGGCCACGACGACGAGGCGCGACACCGAAGTCGCCGTTGCTCCGCGCACATGCACGCAGGGCCAGATGCTGGTTAGTTGTGCGGCTGCTTCGGCGAAGTCGCGGCCGACGAGGGCGGGGACAGTAGTCCAGGGTGCGTGGTGGAGCGGCACGGTCGGGCTTGGGATCGGCGTGTGGCCGAACTTGAGCGAGACGATCGTGCCTGTGGGAACGGGTGCGGGGGCACGGGGCGACTGCACGTCGACCCACGGAAGAAGTTCACCGCACGGGGTTCTCGCACCAGGGAACGAGGCACGAAGACCAAACGCGTGCAGCCGCGTCAATGCTTCGTCCAGTGGGTAGCCGTGATTGGACGGCACCTCGACTTTCAGCACGACCTCTCCGAGCGTTGACGCTGACCCAGGGTTCGTTACGACCGAGTCGGAGGGGAGTGCGAAGACAGCGAATCGCGTCGACCTCACGTCTGACTCCTCTCGCGCTCGAATGCCGTCGACGAATGTAGCTCGGAGCTGTGAACAACCCGTTCGCCCGGTGTTAGGACTGAGCGCATTCGGCGGCGTGAGTCAGCGCGCCGGGCAGCGCGGTGCAGTGCCGTCGGGATCGAGCTCGAGGTCGAAACCGACGCTCTTCGCGCAGTCCACGAGTGCGGGCGAGACGTTCCACTCGGTCAGGCCCCCGGCCTGTCTCACCCAGAAGACGCGGCGGCCCGAGTGGTTGATCCCCGCGAGGTAGCGGGAGTGGAATCTGAGTCGATTCATCGTCGTGACGACCGGGTCGGTTCGATGTTTCAGGTAGGCGGCCGGATCGTCGACCTGCACTGTCAGCTCGTAGGTGAGGTTTGGGCCGACGATCCGGAGGCGCGCTACACGCGCTCCGCTGCTGCGCACGGCAACTCGCGTCTGCGCCTCAACCTGTACCTTCGTCGGCTGCCCCACGGGCCGTGCCTCGGCATAGCCGGCAGCGAGGCTCAGGGCAACCGCGGCAACAACAATGGCGACGACCAGCACGCGCTGCCCGAGCAGTGCCTGATCTGGATGTCGAGTGATTTCCACCACGGACAATGAGAGCACATGAGATTGGCCATTCTGTTAGCGGCTCACAGGCTTTCTGTGAGCAAGGAGTGCGGGCCACTACGCGCGTGCACCCATGTAGTACAATGAGGGCAATGGACACTAAGGCAGCTGCTCCAGTATCGACCCGCTACCCCAGCGAGACATTGAAGCGTCTCGACGGGCGTGCGCGAGCTGAGGGCCATTCGCGTTCGAGCTTGATTCAGCGCTATGTCTCCGAGGGCATCGAGATGGACGAGCATCCCGGGATCGTCTTCCGCTCAGGACCGGCTGGGCGCCGGCCCGGACTCCTGGGCGGGCCTGACGTCTGGGAGGTCGTTGCCGTTCACCGCAGCTTCGACGATGCGCAACGAACTGCGGACTGGCTCGACCAGCAACCGAGCGCGATCGAGACGGTACTGAGCTACTACGCGGCGCATCGAGCAGAAATCGACGAGTGGATCCGGCGGAACGAGGAGGCAGCCGACGCGGCCGAGCGCGTCGCGCGCGCACGGCAGGCCGCTTCTTGAAGCTCCTGCTCGACGAGATGTATCCCAGCCTGATCGCCCATGAGCTTCGAGCTCGCGGCCATGATGTCGTCTCGGTTCACGAGCCTCCCGGGTCCGGCACGGCGGACGACCACGTGCTCGACCACGCGCGATCCGAAGGACGGGCCGTCATAACGGAGAACGTGCGCGACTTTCGCCCGCTCGCTGGGCGGCTCCTTGCCGCCAGCGGCAGCCACGCGGGCCTCGTCTTCACAACCGAGAAGCGGTGGCCGCGAAGCGATCCCGGAGCTCTCATCACCGGGATCGACGCGATGCTCACCTCGACGCCAGGCGAGCTCGTCGACACCGAGACTTGGCTCTGGGACGAACCATCTCAAAAGGTCTGCTCAATCCGCCTAACGCCGCTCAACTCCGTCCCGTTCAGTGTGGGACTTCCTCAAATACTTCCCCACAGCAGAAAAAAGATCTGCAAATCAGCCAGTTAGCACCAGCTCTCAAAGCTGGGGGTCACTGGTTCGAGCCCAGTAGCGCCCATCACACAAAAGACCCGCTCAGGCGGGTTGTTTGTTGCCCGAACCTCGACCCGACGTGAGTCGAATCGCGATCTTGGCTCCAACTCGTCTCGCTGTTCGGGAGCCTGTAGGTTGCGCGGCCGCCGGCGGCCTTGCCTACGATGAGCCGGCGCGCAACTATTCGCTCCGCAGCGCGCCCCGTCGTGGGCGCGTTGCGCGTTTCGGGGGGAGGACACTGTCGACCGCGAAGAGCCCACCCGAACGTGGACGCGCCTGCTCTGACGCAACCCTCGTGGACGCCGCTACGACGTTGCGGTGATCGGCGCCGGCATGGGCGGCTGGGCCGGGGTTCGCGCCGCTCGTCGTCGCGGAAAGTGGTCTTTAGATGCGAATCACTCGATCGGGGCGTTTCGACTCCACGGGAACGGGTATCCCCTGTGTCACATAGGCGACCGCGGATATGCGGATCGTGGTTTACAGGGGTGCCCATCCGAACACGGCCTCCAAAGCGGCACCGAGCCCGGGCCTCTACGGCCCGGGCTTCGCTTTGCCGTTGTTCCCGACCGCCCGAGGTCGCACTGGATGCGGCTGCGATCGGAGAGTGGATGTCGGATCCAGGGCCCCGGGTGCCCGCGATGCATTGCACGACCACCTGAGGCAGCGCGGGGCGACGCTGTGGCACCAGGGACGATGCCCACTTTCGCGAGCTACGGAGCCACAACACCACGCAGATCGTGTAGACCCGCTGAGAGTTCCCCCGTACCCAACATCATCCGCTCGAGCGCCCAGCTGATTGCCTCCGCCTGACCGTCGGGTATGTCGGTTCCCGTCGACGCTTCCGCACCGGCGTTGACGATGGCCTTCTCGAGCGTCACAGCTGCGTCCGCAGCGAACGGCGACTCTGCGGGACCGCCAGGCACGGCGTACAGCTCCTCGATGAGACGGGACAGGTCGCTTTCCCCCACGCGAGCCTGTCGCACGACCGCATCGGGCATCCGACGCACGAGGAGAACACCACGGGGCACCTCGCCAACGTACGGAATGCGTCGGACGTCAGAATTCGTGTCAGGAACGGGAGGCGGGCACAGGTACAGCCGGGATGCACTTCCTGGGCACGCTGAATGCGAACGGAGCTTTTCCAGACGGATACGCCCTGCGCGCGCGAGGTACATACTCTGGCTGGAGGAACACCGTCCCCACGTGCCGACGAGAGGTCACCTTGTCCACTACACCCAGCGATCTTCGCTTCGATCCCCCCGAGTCCGGATTCTGGACGCAGGACTCCGTCCACTTCCCGCAGCCGCTGACCCGCTACTGGACCGAAACCCACCCGGAGGGCTTCGCGCGCGGGACAGCCGAGTTCGCGCGCAACTACGGGATGATGATCGGCGGGCTCGCAATGATCTACCCGAATGGCATCGGCTACAACACGGTGCTGCCGCCCCCGGAGGAGGAGATCCCGGCCCGCTTCGCCCGGGCGGAGGAGGTCCTCGCGACACGGTTCTGGCGTGAGCAGGTGCGCGAATGGGAGGAGACGGTCAAGCCGGCCTCGATCGAGGCGCACCTGGCGATCCAGTCCGTCGATCCCGACGCGCTCTCGAACGTCGACCTCGCCGCCCATCTGACGCGCTGCCGCGACCACCATGCGGCGATGCTGTACCAGCACATGCGCTTCACGGCCTCGGCGGTCGTCCCGACGGGAGACTTCCTCGCCCACGTCGGTGGCTGGACAGGCCTGCCGCCCGCCGAGCTGCTCGGCCTGATGCGCGGCACCTCTCCCGTGTCCGCAGGGGTGTCAGCGCAGCTCGAGCAGCTGATCACCGCGATCCGGCAGGATCCGCGGGCGCAGGAGCTACTTGCCTCCGAGGACGACCCCGGCCAGGTGCTCGCTGCGTTGCGCTCGCTCGACGGCGGTACGGGCGTTGCCGTGACCGCCTACCTCGACCTCGTCGGCTACCGGCTGCTGGACGGGTTCGACATCTCGAACCCGTACGCGCTCGAGCTGCCGGACGCGCTGCGCCGCGCGATCCGCGCCGCCGTCGAGGGCGACGACGTCGACTCGTCGGACGTGGAGGGGAAGATCGCCGACGTCCGGGCGAAGGTTCCGGCGGAGCATCAGGTCGAGTTCGACTCGCTTCTCGACGAGGCCCGCGCCACCTACCACCTCCGGGACGAGCGAGGTGTCTTCAGCGACGTCTGGGCCGCCGGGCTGATGCGGCGGACGGCGCTCGCCGCTGGTCGCCGGCTCGCAGCCGCCGGGAGCCTCCACGACGTCGAGCACATCGTCGACGCAAGCCTCGACGAGATGGTTGCCCTCGTCTCCGGCGCGGGTGGCCCTGCAGCGGACGAGCTGGCTGCCCGGGCCTCGCGTCGTGCGTCGTACAGCGCCAAGGTTGCCCCGCACACCCTCGGCGCTCCCCCTCCGCCGCCGCCGGATCCGTCCACGTTGCCCCCGGCGGCCGGCAGGGTGATGCGCGCAACCGGGGTCGCCCTCGGCGCACTCTTCGGCAGCTCCGAGGCCGAGCACGAGGCCGACATGCTGCGCGGCCTCGCCGCCAGCGTCGGCGTCTACGAAGGGACAGCTCGGCTGATCTCCGGCCCGGCGGAGTTCGGCCGGATCGAGCAGGGCGACGTGCTCGTCACCGTGTCGACGACCGAGGCGTTCAACATCCTTCTGCCCCTCCTCGGAGCGATCGTGACCGACAGTGGCGGCCTG
>JBKJVI010000103.1:0-52658 GCA_046590225.1 Gaiella sp.
CGGCGTAGATCACATCGATTCCGAGCTCGCCGAGCACCGTCCTGTACAGCGCTTCGGAAGTGCGGCGATCGGAGGCGCGAATCGTGACGTGGTCGAACACCTCTGGATCCTACGTCCAAGCCCCGATACATTGGCGGGCATGCTAGGGGAGCAGCTCCTCCAGGGCGCGGGTCAGCGCCCCTACCCCGGCGCCTGTGTTCGAGATCGCAGTGAACGTGACGCCTGAGTGCGGATCGTGCGAGCTCCGGAACGACACGCCCGTGTCCCCGCCACTCATCGTCACGACGCCTCGCGTAGCGTCGAGCCAGAAGCCCAGGCCGTACCGCCTGCGCGTTGCTTCCGATTCGAGCGTGTCGTCGGAGCGCGCGCGAACGACCTCGGCGACGCCCTCGTTTGAGACGATGCGACCCGAGAACAGCGCGTTCCAGAAGGCGCTGACATCGGCGACCGTGGTGTAGATCCCGCCGTCTCCCGTGCCCCGGACGGGGAGATGGAAGACGTTCGTCCTCCACGCTCCGTCGACCTCGATGTAGCCGATCGCTGCAGAGCCAGGTAGCTCGTCGGCGCGGAGAAACGCCGTATGAACCATTCCCGCTGGTGCGCAGACGCGCTGGTAGACGAGCTCGGGGAACGGCACGCCGCTGACCCGCTCGGCGATCAGCGCGAGCACGACGAAGCCGCTGTTGCAGTAGCCGAACCGCTCGCCGGCGGCGAACTTCGTCGGATACCCGCCGAGGATCGGGAGGTACTGCTCGGTCGTCGCGAGCTCCTGCGCCGGCACAGGCATCAGGTAGGCGTCGTAGTCGAGATCGACCTCCTCGTCGAGGTAGTCGCCGATGCCCGAGCGGTGCGAGAGGAGGTGCTCGATCGTGACGTCGTCCGCGATCAGCGGGAGATCGTCGCCGAGCAGGGAGCGCGCGGTCGTCGCGAGCTCGAATCGACCTTCCTCGATCAGGCTCACGACCGTGAGCGCCGTCAGGCTCTTCGTCCCGCTCGCGATCCCGAACTGCGTCTCGGCACGGTTGGGGATCCCGTGCCGCTTGTCAGCGAGGCCGTATGCCTTCTCGAGGAGAGGTCGTCCGGGTCGCTCGACGCGGACGACGCCCGAGAACGACTCCGCTGCGGCGATCGCGTCGAGTTGTGACTCGAGCCGTTGCATCGGGTCAGGCCGAGGCACGCGCGAGCGCCGCAGCGCGGGCTCGGGCGACTGCGTCGACCGTGAACTCGATGTCCCGCTCGGTTGTCGACCAGTTCGAGACCGAGATGCGAAGAAGACGCTCGCCGCGCCACGTTGTACCCCCGAGCCAGGCGACGCCGTCAGACTGGACGAGGCGTGCAACGGCATCGGTGAGCTCAGCGTCTCCCACGCGTACGAGCACCTGGTTGAGCACGACGTCGTTGACGACTTGCACGCCTTCGAGGCGATCGAGGAGGAGTGCGGCGTGGCGTGCGAGCGCGCACGACCGGTCGATCAGATCGGCGACCCCCGATCGGCCGAGTGCGCGGAGGGCGGCCCACGCCGCGAAACCGCGCGCCCGCCGCGACGACTCCGGCACGAAATCACCGCCTCCGAAGACCCGACCGGCGACCTGACCCGTGAGATACGAGGCTGTGTATTCCATCGCGATGACATGGATGTCCGGGTGCGCACAGAACACGAACCCGGAGTCGTACGGGATGTTCAACCACTTGTGGCCGTCGCACGCCCATGAATCCGCGGCTCCGATTCCGGCGACGAGATGCCTCGTCGTCGGATTCGCCGCGGCCCAGAGTCCGAACGCACCGTCAACGTGAACCCACGCTCCGACCTCCCGAGCGGCGGTGGTCACGGCGTCGAGATCGTCGCACGCTCCGGTGTTCACGTTGCCTGCCTGTGCGCAGACGATCGTCGGAGCGTTGGGTTGCGAGCCCAGGGCGCGCTCGAGCGCGTCCGTGTCCATGGCACCGTTCGCAAGCGCAGGGATCTCCTCGATCGCGTTCTCGCCGAGCCCGAGGAGGCGGAGACTTCGATCGATCGTGGCATGGCGCTCGGCGCTCGCTACGACTCTCACCCGCGGAGCGCCGCCGAGACCGTCCCGGCCCACGTCCCAACCGACCTGCTGGAGCACCTTCCACCGCCCCGCAGCCAAACCTACGGTGTTCGCTCCCTGCCCACCGGTCGTGAAGCCCACGGATGCCGATGCCGGAAGGCCGAGGAGCTCTTTGAGCCATGTGCCCGCCACGTCCTCGAACGCAAGCGCCGCAGGCGAGAGGGCCTCGTTGTACGCGCACTGATCCCAGCCGGCGGTCAGAAGATCCGCCGCGAGTGCGGCATCGAGAGAGCCACCGATCACGAATCCGAAGTACCGCGGCCCTGCCGAGGCCATGAGCCCCGGCTTGGCACCGGCGACAAGCTCGTCGAGGACAGTGTGGAGCGGCGCCGGCCGAAGCGGCAGCTCCTGGGCGAGCGCGTCTCGTACGGCGGCGCGTCCCAGCGACGGAGTCACGTGTTGCTCAGGGATCTCCTCGCGATAGTCGGCAATCAGATCGGCAACCCGATGGAGTGCTTGTCGAAGGTCATCCATTCACTGCTCTCCCCTTCTTGCCTGCGAAACGGCGGGACGATCGCGCGCTTCTCGATTCCGAGGATCGCGGTCTGCCAGCGGACCGTCGCCGGCGAGGTCGGGTCGCACGCGCGACCCGACCGGCGCGGCGAAACGCGATGAAGCTAGAACTCGCGCTCGAGCACAACCTCGTAGGCATCGACAGCGGCGCGACGCCGACTGCCGACATCGGGCGGATCCATCCCGTCAAGGACTGCCGATCCGACCCGAAGGTCGTCCTCGGAGGCAAACCGAATCGCAACGACAGCCTTTCCGGCGGTGCGATCGGCGAGGATCGTGATCCGCCGTGCAGCCACGCCGTCAGGCGGGCCCTCATCAGCCCTGATCCTGGCGACCAGCGCGTCGAGCGCATCCCCGTCTACTTCGAACGTCGCTACGCGTACGTACTCGGACATTTCTGCCTCCGTCTGTTGAGTCGGGGCGATCGTATCGCTCCGGCTCTGAAATGCAAAGATATGTTGTACTTGCTGTGGCTGATCCTGGTTTTGATCGCCATCGGAGGCGGAATCGTGATCTCGAAGTTCTGTTCTTCGTGCTCCTGCTGGCACTTCTCGTTGCGTTTCTCGCGAGGGGAAGCTTCCGCACCCACTGAGGCGCGGCCGGCAAAGGGCCGAAACGATCATTACCGCGACGGGAGGAGTAGCGATGCAAGCAGGAGATGAGCCTTTGGAGCACGAGGAGCAACCGCTGCAGGAGTTGCCTGCGACTGAATTCGTCGAGCCGCACGCTGTTCGTCGCCGACGCCATGCCCACCGCACGGCCCTCTATGCCACGGCGTTCGCGATGGTGGCGATTCTCGTCGCCGTGATCGCACTTGCGGTCGCGAACACACGCCAGGTGACGTTGAGCTGGGTCTTCGGCAGCGGTAATGCCTCGCTCGTCTGGATCATCCTTCTCACCGCGATCCTCGGCTGGCTGCTCGGGATCACGACCGCCGTCGTCTTCCGCCTCCGGACGCGCCGCCGACACGACCAGTAAACCAAGCGTGACCCGAGTCGGTTTACGTGGCGACCCCAAAGGGGAATCCCTAAGATCCGATTCAGGTCGAGGTCGACGGACGGCACGTCGACGGGATACCGACGTCCGTCCACTGGACGGGAAGGAGCAGAGACAACTGTGGGCTATCGAGTTGCGACAGTCGATGAATTCCAGGACATTCCCTACCGGGAGGACACGCACATGCGGCCCGTGCGACACCACCTGGGGATCACAGCGTTCGGGGCGAACGCCTGGACGAGCACCAAGGAGGGCGACCGGCTCATGCCCGAGCACGCAGAGGACGAGGGCATCGAGGAGCTGTACGTCGTACTCTGCGGACGGGCGCGTTTCGAGATCGGCGGCGACACTGTCGACGCGCCCGCAGGGGCGCTCGTGTTCGTCGGACCGGAGACAAGCCGGACAGCCTTCGCGGTTGAGCCCGAGACGACCGTGCTCGCGGTGGGTAGCAAGATAGGGCAGCCCACGAGGTCGGCGGTTGGGAGGTTTGGGCCGAGTTCCATCCCGCCTACGAGGCCGGCGACTACGAGGGCGTGATCGAGCGGGGTCGCAGCACCCTCGAGACGGCCGGCTACGCGACGCCGCTCTACAACCTCGCTTGCTGCGAGGCACAGACCGGCCGGACCGAAGACGCAATCGCTCATCTTCGGGACGCCCTCGAGCGGCGGCCCAGCCTTCGCGAACTGCCCAAGCAGGACACCGACTTCGACCCGCTCCGAAACGAACCTGCGTTCCGCGAGCTCGTCGGCGAGCCCATCGCCCCGACGACCGGATGAGGACGCCGCCGCAATCCTCAACGAGTTCTAGCGGGTCCGCTTCCCAGACCACAGCATCACGACCTGGGCGAGCGTTCTGGAATGTCACCCGAGGAAGCAGCCGCAGCAGCGTAATGCGGCCGGGCGGTTGAAGCATGATTGCCGAACAATCACCCGCGAGCTAGGAGGCGACATGGCCGCGTACTTCGTTCTCATGCAGCAAGTCGACGATATCGAGCGCTACCGCGAGGAGTACATCCGCGACGTCAGGCCGCTGCTGCGCAAGCACGGCGCAGAGGTGCTCGTGACGGGCTTCACGTTCGCGGCAGCCGAGGGTGATCCCCCGAACAGCACGGTCGTGATCCGGTTTGCCGACGTGGAGGCGGCGCAGGCGTTCCTGGACGACCCGGAGTACAAGCCGGTGAAGGATCTCCGCTTCAGCATCACGTCGCGCGGGCAGGCCGTGATCGCACCCGAGTTCACGCCGAGCTGAGGAACAACCTCGGCTGCGCCAGCGTGCTGACGCTCGAGGCGCAGGCCGTCAGCTGAGGAACTGCACGATCGCGTCGGCGGTCGCATCGAAGTCGTCCCAGAGGACGCTGTGGCCGCCCGGGACGTCCACGCGTGTGACGTGGCCGTTTCGCGGAACCGTGACCGGAATCCACGAGCGCTCGCCGCAGACGACCAGTGTCGGGCAGCGCGGCCACGGCGGGGTCGACGACGCCATCTCGCTCCAGGCGACGATCACGGCGGCCGGTGCGTACTGCCAGCGGAAGCGGCCGTCCGGGCTCTCGACGAGGTGCTCGCGTGTCTCCTCCTCGAGCGTCTCCCTCGGTGTCGTGAACACGGAGCCGTCATTCAGCCGTGCCTCGATCGCTTCGTCCGCACTCGCAAAAGAGGCGTCGGCACGGGTCAGATCGGCTCGCTCACCGGAGACGCCAGGATCGAGCTGCATTGCAGGATCGAGCAGGACGGCAACGACGACGCGATCGGGCTGGCGTGCGGCGACCTCGGCAACGAGCTTGCCGCCGAAGCTGTGGCCCACCCACGCCGCCTCTGAGATCCCGAGGGCGTCGGTCGTCTCGAGGAGATCGGCAACGTGCTGCTCGACGCTCCACGGCGGCTCCCAGCCCGAACGACCATGGCCACGGTAGTCGACACCGATCACGCGATAGCGCTGGAGGCGCTCCTCAGCAAGGCGCCGAAAGCGTCGCCCATGGCCCGTCACGCCGTGCAGGCAGACGATCGGCTTGCCCGCCGGATCGCCCCATTCTGTCGTGCTCAGCTGCATGAGAGCACCAGTTTGCCGAAATGCTGCCCACTCGCCATCGTTTCGACCGCACGCGCGGCCTCGGCAAGCGGCGAAACGGAGTTGATCACCGGTCGCCACGTGCCCGATTCGAGTGCTCCGAGGAGCCCCGCAAAGTCCGCCGGGCTGCCCATCATCGTCCCGAGCAACGACCACTGGCCGAAGTAGAACGGCCGCACGGGGATCGTTGCTTCGGTACCGCCCGTGGCGCCGAAGACGACGACCCGCCCTCCCGGACGGAGACAGTCGAGCGACTGTGGCCACGTCGAGCCGATCGAGTCGACAACGAGATCAGCGCCGCCAAGCTCCTTCACCGCAGCGACCCAGTCGTCAGTCGCGTAGTTCACGCCCCCTTCCGCGCCAAGCGCAACCGACTTCTCGATCTTGTCTTCAGAGGACGACGTGACGAGAACGCGCGCCCCAGCCTGGGCAGCGAGTTGCACGGCGAAGGTCGACACGCCGCTTCCTGCACCGAGCACGAGCACCGTCTCGCCGCCTCGAAGACCACCGCGAGAGAAGAGCGCGCGGTACGCGGTCAACGCCGCAAGGGGGAACGCAGCCGCCTCTTCCCACGAGAACCGCGCGGGTTTCGCGAACACGTTGGCCTCGGGCACCGCAACGAGCTCGGCGTACGTGCCGTTCCGCGGGCCGCCGAGAACCTGGAAGTCCGGGCCGAACGACTCCTCGCGCAAGCCCCAGTCGAGCGCGGGATAGATCACGACCTCCTCGCCCGTGTCGCGGCGCACGCCTGCGCCGTCCGAGCCCGGGATCAACGGAAGCGGGAACGGGTAGGTGCCGCCCGCGACGAGCAGATCCCTGCGGTTGAGCGCAGCGGCTCGCAGCTCGACGACGACCTCGCCCGCCGCCGCAATCGGATCGGCCACCGTCTCGTGACGCAGCTCGCCGCCCTCGTGAACCTGGACCGCCAGCATCAGCGCAGCGACGCCCAGGGCTCGTCGCCTGCAACGTCCTCCACGCCGTAGCCGTCCTCGCCGACCGACGGAGAGAGGACCGCGAGGATCTTCGCGGGTGCATCACCGTCGTTGAACGTCGCATGCACAGCGGAGGCCGGTATCACGACCGAGTCACCGGCCGAGAGCATCTGCTTCTCCTCCCCGAGCCACTGCTCGATCGTGCCCTCGATCACGTAGATGACCTCCTCCTGGCCGGGATGGCGATGGAAGTCGTGACACTTGCCCGGGAGAAACGTCGCCTCGATCGCGACGATCCCCGAGAGGCCGTCACGCGGACCGCTGATCTGGGCGAACACGCCCCAGTCCTGCTCGTCACGGGTAAGTGAACCTGCCGGCTTGAATGCTCCTGCCATCTCGTTATGCCCCTTTCACGGGAATCGATTTGAAACGCCTCATGTTCTCGGTCATCGCAACCTCGGTCGGCAGGCGCTCCATCGACGACGCACCAAAGAAGCCGACGACGCCCTCCGTGTGCGCGAGAACGTAGGCGGCGTCATCCGGCTCGGCGATCGGCCCGCCGTGGCAGAGCACGATCACGTCGGGGTTGACGCGCTTTGCTGCGTCGTGCATGCCCTGGATCAGCGCCACACAGTCGTCGAGCGTCTTCGCGGTGTCGGCGCCGATAGAGCCGCCCGTGGTCAGGCCCATGTGCGGGACGAGCACGTCGGCACCCGCCTCGGCCATCGCCACCGCATCGTCGTCGTTGAAGACGTACGGCGCGGTGAGAAGATCGAGCTCGTGGGCGATGCGGATCGCATCGACTTCGAGCCCGAACCCCATCCCGGTCTCCTCCAGGTTGACCCGGAAGGTGCCGTCGATCAGACCGACCGTGGGGAAGTTCTGGATTCCGCTGAAGCCCATTCGCTTCAGCTCGGCGATGTAGACCGGCATCAGGCGGAACGGGTCGGTGCCGCAGATCCCGGCGAGGACGGGAGTGTCCTTGACGATCGGGAGCACCTCGCGCGCCATGTCGACGACGATCTCGTTCGCGTCGCCGTAGGGCATCAGGCCCGACAGCGAGCCGCGGCCGCCCATGCGGAAGCGGCCGGAGTTGTAGATGATGATCAGATCGGCGCCGCCGGCCTCCGCCAGCTTCGCCGAGAGCCCGGTCCCTGCACCAGCGCCGATGATCGGGCTGCCGGCCGCGATCTGGGCACGCAGCTTCGAGAGTGCCTCCGCTCTCGTCATGCCGCAGCCTCGATCAGCTCGTGGAGACGGTTTGCCATCGCGAGCGCAAATGCAGGATCGTTCACGTCGGTGTCGATCTCGTGGAGCACGACCTTCGACGTGTCGATCAGCTCTCGAATCGTGTCGAAGAGCGCGGCATCCGCCTCGGCGTCGTAGAAAACCTGGCCCTCGGTGGCGATCGCGGACACGCCCCGCAACGGCATGAAGAGCTCGGTCGGGCCGGATGCCCCGTTGAGCTTGTCGGCGATGATCCGACCGATCTCACGGCACTCGTCGGGCGTCGTCCGCATCAGCGTGATCGTGGGGTTGTGGACGTAGAGGTTCCGGTCGCGGTACCGGTCGGGCACGGTCTCGACCGGGCCGAAGTTGACCATGTCGAGGGCGCCGAGCGAGACAACCTGAGGGATCCCACGTCGGCCGGCCGACTCGAGACGGTCGGGCACCGCCTGCAGAACGCCTCCCGCAACGAGGTCGCAGAACTCGGTCGTGGTCACGTCGAGCGACCCCGTGATGAACCCGGCCTCGATCAGCGCCTCCATCGAGCCGCCTCCCGCGCCGGTCTGGTGGAAGACGAGCACCTCGTAGCCGAGCTCCTCGAGTCGTTCCCGTGCCGTCGTCACAGCGGCCGTCGTGACACCGAACATCGACGCGGTGATCAGCGGCTTCTCCTCGCCGAGCGGCGGGACCGTCGCCATCGCCATCCCCGCGAGCGCGGCGGCGGCGTTCGTCATGATCTTCGCCGAGATGCTGTTCACCCCGGCAATGTCGACGACGGAATACATCATCGTCACATCCACAGAGCCGACGTAGGGGCTCGTATCTCCCGACGCGACGGTGGAGACCATCAGCTTGGGTACGCCAATCGGCAACTGACGCATGGCGTACGTCGCGATCGAGGATCCGCCCGAGCCACCCAGGCCGCCGATCGCATCGAGCTTGCCCTCGGCGTGCAGCTGCTTCACGATCTCTGCCGCACCGCGCGCCATCGTCTCGACGGCCGCGCCGCGATCGCCCGCATCCGCGAGTGACTGGACGTCGGCACCGACGGCGGCTGCGACCTCCTGCCGACTCACATCAGGTGTCGTCTGCGGTGCGCCGACGATCCCGGCGTCGACGAGCACGACATCGACTCCGCTCTCACGAATCCGGTCGGCGAGGTACGCGTACTCCCGACCTTTCGTGTCGAGCGTTCCGACCAGGACGACGGTTGACATGTTCGGGTTCCTCCTTCAGGTTCGGAGCTGGGACTCTCGCGACTGGTCTAGCACAGCGGCATGAGCCCGCGACGTCAGTGCGTCTGGACGAGCGGCTCGACGCCGAGATATCGACGCTGGAGATCGGGATCAGCCGCAAGCGCGGTCGAGCTCGTCTCGGCGGCGATTCTGCCTGCGATCATCACGAGCTGCCGTTCGGCGACCTCGGTCGCGACGCCGAGGTTCTGCTCGACCAGGAGGATCGCCATCCCATCCTCGACGAGCGCCTTGCAGGTTCCGATCACCTGTTCCACGATTGTCGGAGCGAGCCCCTCGGACGGCTCGTCCATGATCAGCAGGCCGGGGTTCGTCAGGAGCGCGCGGCCGATCGCGAGCATCTGCTGCTCACCACCGGAAAGCTGTGTCGCGCCAACCTTCTTGCGCTCGGCGAGCCTCGGAAAGAGGTCGTAGACCGCGCTCGGATTCCACTTTCCCGGTCGCGATGTCTTGATCATCTTCAGATGCTCGTCGGTGGTCAAAGACTCGAACAGGCGGCGCCCCTGGGGCACGTACGCTATTCCCAATCCTGCGATCTTGTACGACGCGAGGCCGAGCAGCTCCTTACCGCGGAACCGCGCAGATCCGCGCGCGTTCGGGGGTTCGACACCCATCAGCGAGTTACAGAGCGTCGTCTTCCCCATGCCGTTGCGCCCGATCACGGAAACGGCCTCCTGGCCCATCGAGAACGAGACGCCCTCGAGGGCCCGCGCTGTTCCGTAGAACGCGTCGAGCCCCTCGAGCTCGAGCAGGAGCTCGGTCACGCCTCCGCCTCCTCGTCGTGGAAACGGCTTCCGAGGTAAATATCGTGCACCATCTGGTTCCCGCGAATCTCGGCGGGGGTACCCTCGACCACTTTCTGGCCGCCGCTCATCATCGTCACGTAGCCGGCGACGGTGAGGGCGACATCCATGTCGTGCTCGATCAGGATCAACGTCACATCGGCGGGCAGGCCGAGCAGCAACTCCGTCAACCGCTCGCGCTCGCCCTGCGAGAGCCCCGATGCGGGCTCGTCCAAGAGCATCAGCTGCGGCTCCACCGATCCCGCCATCCCGACCTCGAGCTGGCGTTGCTCTCCGTGAGAGAGATCTCGTACCAGGGTGTCGGTCTTCGCACCGAGGAGCACCCGGTCCGCCGCTGCCCGTGCGCGCTCGCGCATCGTTCGATCCTTGCCCCTCGGGAACGCCCGCAGCCTGCCTCCGTCGTGGCCCACGATCGCGAGGTAGATGTTGTCCTCCACCGAGAGGCCTGAGAACAATCGGGTCTTCTGATACGTCCGCGCGAGGCCGAGCTTCGGCCTCACCCGCGCGGGGAGATGGGTCACGTCCTGCCCGGCGACCTCGATCGTGCCCGCGCTCGGCGGAAAGTCACCCGCGACGAGGTTGAACAAGGTCGTCTTTCCCGCGCCGTTCGGCCCGAGAATGGCACGGCGCTCGCCGTGCGCGACGTCGAGATCGACGTCGTGCACGGCCCGAACACCGCCAAAGCGTCGGCCGACCCCCCGCAAGCGGAGGATCGGCTCGACAGGTGCGGTGTGGGGGTCGGGCTTCAGCCCGCCCCCCACACCGCTTTCGACTACTTCCGTCACTGACGCTACTTGATGACCACTGGAGTGATCACGCCGTTCTTGACGACCTTGACCTTGCCCTGCCATGGCGTCTTCAGCTTCTTACACGCAGGCTGAGTCCGGCCGGGCGGGGGGCTCGTCGGCTTGAACAGACCGCCGAACGTCTGATCGACGCCCGGTACGTACGCGACCACCTGCGGACCGACCGAGCCGTCTGCGTTCTTGACGAGCTGCAGCTGGTACTGGTCACCGATCGCCTGGCGGCGCGAGTCGAGCTTGACCTTGCCGCCGTTCGAGACCTGGTACCCGGAGCGGAGCGTCCTTGGCATCGCAGCCTGGAGCGCTGCTCCCGTCGCACCCTTCGACACCGTGAGGCCCTGAACGAGCGCCCACGCGGCGTTGTAGTAGTTGTAGACGAACAGGTCTGTTGCCGGCAGACCGGGATACCACCGCTTCATCACTGCCTCGTACCGCTTTGCCTGCGGGCTCTTCAGGCCCGGGCCCGTGCCCGAACCGCCAACGTAGGAGCCGACCATCTTCGGTGCGACGACCTTGTCGGCACCGAGGAACGCGAAGAACAGGTTCCCGATGTGCTTCGAGGGGTCTATCGGACCGTAGGCCTGCTCGTACGCCGTCAGAGCGGCTGACGTACCCGTACCGCCGACGACCCAGAACGTTCCGTCGACCTGCGACGGGCCGCCGAGCTGCTGGACGTACGACGAGTAGTCCGTCGTGTTCAGCGGCGGGAAAACACGCTTCGTGATCTTGCCGCCGACAGCACAGAAGTCGGCGATGATCCCGGCACCCGACGTCCAACCGAAGCTGTAGTCGTCCATCATGATGGCCGCCTTGCGCCAACCGAGCTTCTTGTAGGCGAGCTCACCGATACCGGCATTCCACTGGGCACCATCTGCGTGATAGCGGAACAGGTTCTTCGGTGCGATCTGCAACGTCGGATCCTGTGACCCAGCCGTCCCGATGATGAAGGTCTTCGTCGGATGCGCCTTTGCGTAGCGCGCGACGTAGACCGCCTCGTCACCGGAGAGCGGGCCGACCATCACGTCGGCGCCAAGCTGCTCCATCAGTCGCCGCGTCTCCTTCACCGCGGTCGGGACCGTGTCGTCGCCGCAGCCGTAGCCGACGATCTTCACGGGCGTGGTGCCGACCCTGATGCCGCTCATCCCAGCAGACGGCTTCTTGGGATCCGCGACCTTGCCGTTCGCGTAGTTTGCGAATGCCGCCTGGGCGCCGCCGATGTCGAGCTCGTTGGCGAACCCGAATGCCCCCTTACAGTCGGTCATGATCGCGACCTTGACCACCTTCGCCTTCGACGCAGCAAACGACGTCGACACGACGACCGAGGCCAGAACCACGAGCACACCGAGCGGAAGCAGAAGCTTCCAATGGCGCGAGATGCTTCTCATGCCTGTTGCCCTCCTTGATTGGAATTGGACTTGCGTTGATTAGACGAACAATCGATCACGAGGTTGCTCCACTCCTCCTCTCGTTTCACACTTCTCGCGGGACAGCACCCACCGGTGAAACCGGCGCTCCGGGTGCGTCAGAATTGCCGCCGCTCTGAAAGCGGCCCCACAGTCGATCCCACAGACCGACGAGCCCATCGGGCGACACGATCACGATGAGCAGGAAGATCAGCCCGATGATCGTGTTGAAGCTGCCGCCGATGTGCAGGTCGTCGAGCAACTGCGTCAGCCAGCTGTCCCGGATGTAGTTCCCGATCAGGATGAAGGCCAGCGCTCCGATCCACGCTCCCTCGACCCGGGCAAGGCCGCCGATCACCGCCACGATGAGGAGGTCAATGGTCGCCGGGAGTCCGACGTCACCCGGAGCGATCTGCCCCTGCCACCAGACGAGCAGGACGCCGGAGAGCGCGGCGAAGAACGCGGCGAGACCGAATGCAAGCGTCCGGTGCAGCGGAACGGCGTAGCCGAGCGAGCTCATCCGTACCGGCTCGTCCCGGACGCCCTGCAGGCTGAGTCCGAACGGGGTACGCATGATGAAGCGGATCGAGGCGTACACGAGTACGGCCACCCCGAACGCGATGTAGTAGAGACGGAAGCGGTCGTTGACCATGTCGCCCACGAAGCCCGGCGTGTAGCGGTTGATCCCACCGATCCCCGAGAAGCCGGAGATGACCGTCACCTGGCCGACGAAATAGAACCCGATCACCGAGAACGTCAGCGTGATCATGAGGAAGTAGATTCCCGTGCTTCGGGCCGCGATCGCCCCGAAGAACAGGCCGATCAGAACCGTGCCCACGATCGCGATCAGAAGCGACAGGGTCGGATCCCACCCCAGCGTGAGCCCTTTCGACTCTCCTCCTTCACCACCGACGGTGACGAGGTTCCCGAGGATGAACCCGGCCGTACCTGCGAGGGCGGTCTGCGCGAGCGAGATCATCCCGCCGTACGCCGCGAGGAAGATCAGACTGGCCGCCGCGATGCCGACGATGAGCATCTGGGTGAGGATCACATCGACCCAGTAGTTACTGACAACCACGGGGGCGAGCAGCAGGAAGCAGACGGCAACGAGGCCGATTACCCGCTCGGTGATCTGCTTGGGGTCGCGCGTCACGTGAACTTCCCGAAGAGGCCCTGCGGCCGGAAGGCAAGGACGAGTGCGAGCAGGATGAACGTGAAGACAATGGAGTACTGGGTGCAGCAGTTGTCCCCGATCGTCGGCAGGTAGACGGCCGAGAATGAGAACGTCAGGCCGTAGAGCAGCGAGCCGACGGCGGCACCGAGCAACGAGCCCATCCCGCCGATGATCACGACGACGAGGGAGTTGAGCAGCCACTGCCCGTCCTGTCCCGGGGCAACGGCTCCCTGCGACGCCCCGACGACACCGCCGAAGGCTGCGAGCGCCGAGCCGACCACGAAGGCGAGCGCGAGCGTTCGCTTGATGTTGACTCCGAGCGCGGAGGTCATCTGGAGGTCGTCGACGCCTGCCCGGATCACGAGGCCTGTCCGGGTCCGGTAGAGCCACACCCAGAGGGCAAACCCGACCGCGAGCCCGAGGAAGAGCATCACGAGTCGCGCCAGCGAGTAGTCAACCCCGAGCAAGGGGAGCTCGACGAGGCGATTCGACCAGCCCGGCCACGTCACGGTGGATGCAAGACCCTCGTTGAAGTGGGCAATGATCTGGTCGGCGATGATCACGGAGATTGCGATCGTGATCAATGCCTGCCGCAGCTCCTGACCCTGATTCCAGCTCAGGAAGACCTGCTGCACGAAGAGCCCGACGAGACCGACGACGCCGGCTGCGACGATAGCAGGGAACACCCACTCCCAGGTCGAAACCTCGATCCCGGGGATCGTGAAGCCCGAGCCGGTCATCTTCTGCTGTACCTCGTAGGCCACATAGCCACCGATGAGATAGAACGAGCCGTAGGCCATGTTGACGACGCGCATCAGGCCGAAGATCAGCGAAAAGCCACTCGCGACGATGAACAGCAGGGCGGCGAACGTGAGACCGTTCAGCAGGGTGCGGGTGAAGCTCTGCCAGTCGTCGATCGCCGACCCGAACGTCGTCGTGCGCCAGTTGCCGCCGATGTCGGTAGAGGGAGTTGCGAGCACGATGATGTAGAGCAGGGCAAACCCTACGAGCAAGCCGACGATGATTGTCGGAGCCCTTCGTCGGACGTCTAGCTGTGCAAATCGTTCGCTCACGCGGACACGAACCTAACAACCAGGCGGGATAGATACAACAGAGAACCAGCGATAATCGATTCTTTCCGAAGGCCGACCACCGTCGCCTCGTCCATTGAGACGAGGCAGTCGCCGGCCAGGATCTGGATTATCACCTTGACCACCGAGACCCGAGCACGTGGTGCGGTGTCTCACAACGTTTGACAGAAAAGAGCATCGCTGTGAGACGCTGCACCATCGCAACCAACATGGAGTGGGGTGACCCGCAACGATCATTTCGGGTCTAGAGTTGCGGGGACACCCCACGCGCCTCGCGACAGACGCAACGACACGCCTGGAGGGCAGATGAGCGACACCTATCACGCCGTGATCCCGTACGAGTCGATGGATCCCCTCGCCATCGGAGCAACCGATGACGAGTCGAAGAAGCACCGCGATACGCTGACCCTCGACATTCCCTCGGCAAACCTCGTCGCAGCGGTCTACCCCGACGAGCCGGCACCCGTTGGAGACTCGACCGCGGCCGCTCGGCGCGCACTCGCCGAGCCGTTTGACGGCCCAGCGTTCGCGGAGCTCCTCGCCGGGAAGCAAAGCATCGCCGTCGTGATCGACAACCAGTTCCGCCCCACTCCCTCCTCGAAGCTCCTCCCGCCCGTCTTCGATGCGATCGAGGCGGCCGGCATCAGCGACGTCCGCGTCGTGTGTGCGAACGGCAAGGTCTTTCCCATGTCCGAAGCAGACATGGAGCAGAAGATCGGTCCGGCCAATCTCGCGCGGATGGAGGCGAGCGGCTGGGCATTCCACCAGAACGACCCGCAGAACCCGGACGCCTACACGTTCGTCGGTGTCTCGTCGGGCGGCACGCCCATCTGGCTGCACACCGAGGTCGCTTCGAGCGACGTAAAGATCACGATCGGCCAGGCGCAGGCGAACCACTGGGGTGCGGGTGGCGGCGGCAAGCTGATCCTGCCGGGCGTCGTCTCGGATGCGACGATCGAGTCGAACCACTGCGCGTTCGTCACCTCGCCGCAGACACACTACGGCGCCTACGCGGGACCGATGCGCTCTGACATCGACGAGGCCGCCACGATGTGCGGTCTCGACTGCACGATGAACGTAATTCTCGACACGCACGGTCGGGTGATCGACTGCATCTTCGGCTCGCACCCCGAGGCGCACCGCGAAGCGATTCGCCGCTTCAACGCGATCTACGCGTACGACAGCTGGGTCGAGGAGCAGGGCCAGGCGGACATCGTCATCTGCGGCGTCTTCGCTCCCACCGACCACCTATTCTTCCACACCGGGTGGGGATGCATGTCGGCCGACCTCGTCCTCAAGGACGGCGGCACGATTATCTACACGAGTCCGTCGCCCGGCGTCTCGACCGCGATCGGAGACTTCCCCGGCTTCGCCTTGATGGACCTGATGAAGCCGTACATGCCACCGACCGCCGAGAACTACCAGCGCGTCCTGCACGACATCCACAAGCGCGAGATCCAGATGTGGGCCGGCTGCATCTGGGTGCCGATCTACGAGGTGATGACGCGCAAGCACCTCACGGTCGTGACGCTCGAGGAGAACCTCGAGATGGCAGCCGACATCGGGCTCGATGCGACAACATCACTGGACGAGGCGTTCGCGGCCGCGATGTCACGGCACGGAGCGAACGCGAAGGTGGCGATCCTGCCGTACGCCCGGTATCAGCTGCCGAAGAACGCGATCCGGATGGCGACCGACGAGCCGAGCATCCTGGCTCACGCGAGCCTCTAGACCCGGCCGACGTGTCGCGCACCGCGATCCCGGGATTCCGTCCGGCGCACGGCGTTGCAGACAGCGACGCCGTGCGCCGGGACATCCGCGGCTCGACGACGATCCTCGAGATCCTCCGCATGTACCCGGACGGACGAGCGGCACACCTCATGTCGCAGATCTACTGGCCGTGTGCCCATTGCGGCGGAGCCGTCCGCGAGCCGCTCACACTCGCAGCACAGCGTCACGCCCGGGACCCGCGGGCCGTGCTGATCGCGTTTCGGGCGCTCGAGCACGGTGGGCCGACCAACGAGGAGGTGGCTCTCGCCGCCGAGCGACACTCTCGCTGAGGGTGGTACGGTCGAGCGATGGCACAGCCCGAGAGGATTGGCGAGATCGAGCAGATGCTGGCGGACGGCGAGACGAGCCTCGCCGAGGTCGCCGACGGGATTCTCGAGGCGGTCGGCGCCGCGCGCGTCTCGATCTCGGAGATCGACCTGAGCGATGACGCCTTCGAGATCATCGAGGCCCGCGGTGAGGTGTTGCTCGGGCCGGGGACACGGTTCCCACTCGGGACGTCAACGCACCATCGGAGTGCCGCCGACGGAAAGGTGTTCGTCTCTCCCGACTTCGCTCAGCGGCGGGGCTTCTCACGACCGCTCGACCGGATCGTCCGAGAGCACGGTTTCCGCTCCGGAGCGTCGCTGCCTCTGCGACACGAGAAGGGGCGCCACGGAGCCCTGAACATGCATTTCGATTCGACAGGGTCGGCTGCCGCCGAAGCCTGCACGCTCGTGGAATCGTTGCGGGGAGGGCTGTCACTCGCACTCGCCCAACCCGACGAGATCGCACCCACATCGGTTCTCGTCTGCCACGACGACCCGCTGGTCGGCCACGGGATCGCGCGCCTCCTCGAGGAGACAGGACTCGCGCGCGCCTCCCTCGCCCGCTCACCCTCGGATGCAGTTCGGTCCGGCCCGCTGCGGGCCCCGGACGTCGTGATCGGCGACCTCGCACTCGGAGGACGCAGGATCGATGCCTGGATCGGCGAGCTCCGAGCAGCCGGGGTCGACGCGCCGCTGCTCGTCGTCGCGCCGCACGACGGCGGAGACAGCCTCGGTGTCGCACTTGCCGCCGGCGCCACGGGATTCGTCCTGCGGGCCGACGTGGAGGACGCGCTCTCTCTGGCCGTCGACGCGGTCTCGCGGGGCCAGTCGTGGCTCCCGCGCAGCCGGGCGCGCAGACAGGAAACCGCTCTGACGCCGCGCGAGCTCGACGTGCTCTCGTGCCTCGACCAAGGAATGCGCTTCCGGCAGATCGCCGACAGCCTCGGGATCTCCCAGACGACCGCCAAGACCCACGCGCGAAGCCTGTTCCGCAAGCTCGGAGCGAGCTCCCGCTCGGAGGCGACCTACACCGCCCGGCAGCGCGGCCTGCTCGGGTAGTGGGGAGGGTCGCGGTGGAAGAGCGGACCGCACTCCTCCCCACTACCTCCTTTCCACACGCTTCGCGTGATCCTGAAGAGGGCCGCCCGCGGCCCGTTCAGGACGAGCGCACCCTGTTGGGCCCAGTCCTCCGCACCTCCCCTCGTCCGAACGGACGATTGCGCTGCTCGCAGTGAAACCGCGACGATGACGCGGTGTCTGCGAGCTCCGAGCCCTGGGTCGGGCGGCCCCTGCAGCGGGTCGAGGACGATGCGCTCCTTCGCGGTGAGGGCCGCTTTCTCGACGACCTCTCCCCTGTCGCTCACAGCTACCACGCGGCCGTCGTCCGGTCGCAGCTCGCGCACGCCCGGATCACGGTCGACGCGAGCGCGGCGCTCGATGCACCCGGTGTGATCGGCGTCCTCACCGGCGAGGACGTGAAGGCGCTGTCGCGACCCTTCCCGGCCGGGATCGACAGCGGGACACCGCAGTATGCGACGGCGATCGACACGGTGCGGTACGTCGGAGAGCCCATCGGCGTCGTCGTTGCTCGTGACCGCTACCTCGCAGAGGATGCTGCCGAGCTCGTCGACGTCGACTACGACCCGCTCGACGCCGTGCTCGATCCGGTTGCGGCCGCGGCCGACGCGGTGCACGAGCGCGCGTTCGAGTACGGCGACGTCGCCTCGGCCATGGAGGAGGCCGAGCTCGTTCTCCGGCAGACGTTCCACGTCCCTCGCTTCACGTGCACCCCGGTCGAGTGCTACGCGGTCGTCGCCGACTGGGACGTGACCGGTGGGCGACTGACGGCGTGGGCGAACTTCCAGGGGCCGTTCACGCTGCACGGCGTCGCGGCGGCCGCGCTCGGGCTCAAAGGCGACCGCCTCCGCCTTCTCACGCCGCCCGACTCGGGCGGCTCCTTCGGCGTCAAGTCGTCCGTATTCACCTACATCGTGCTGATGGGCCTCGCGTCACGCCGTCTCGGCGTCCCCGTGACCTGGATCGAGGACCGTCTCGAGCACCTCGCCTCGAGCGCGGCAGCAACGGGCCGCACGACCGAGATCGAGGCAGGGTTCACCGCCGAAGGTCAGCTGATCGCGCTCCGCTACGACGCGATCGAGGACGTCGGCGCATACGTCCGGGCGCCGGAGCCGGCAACGCTGTACCGGATGCACGGGTCGCTCTCGGGCGCCTACACCGTGCCGAATATCTCCGTGCGGAACCGGGTTGTCCTCACGAACACGCAACCGTCCGGCCTCAACCGAGGTTTCGGCGGGCCGCAACTCTACTTCGGCCTGGAACGGACGATGGCGATCGCCGCCCGCCGGCTTGACCTCGACCCCGCCGAGCTCGCGCGGCGCAATCTCATCCCAGCCGAAGCCATGCCGTACCGCACGCCGTCCGGGGCGCTCTACGACTCGGGCGACTACGCCGCGTGTCTCGACCACGCACTCGAGCTCGCAGACTACGAAGCGCTCCGTGCTCGGGTCGCAACGGCCCGCGCCGACGGGCGCCTCGCAGGGATCGGTCTCGCGTGCATCGTCGAGCCCTCGATCTCGAACATGGGGTACATCACGCTCGCCCAGACCGCCGACGAGCGCGCGCTCACGCTGCCGAAGTCGGGGAACGCCGAAGGCGCTTCGGTCTCGATCAACCCGCTCGGGGGGATCACGGTGCGGCTCGCGACGACACCTCAGGGGCAGGGGCATCGCACGGTCTGCGCCCAGGTCGTTGCGGACACGCTCGGCTGTACGCCGGACGAGGTGACGGTGCTGTCGGAGATGGACACCGCGAGCGTGCCGTGGACGGTTGCGTCGGGCAGCTACTCGTCGCGCTTCTCCGGCGTCGCCGTCGGTGCGGTGCAGGCTGCCGCGCTGAAGCTCCGGGCGAAGATCGACGCGATCCGCGCGCACGCGGGCGACGACACGCTCTCGCTGCGTCGGGTCGCAGGAATGGCGCACTGGAACCCGGAAGGGCTGCCGGCGGGCGAAGAGCCGGGTCTCTCGGCCGTTGCCTTCTGGGCACCGCCGACGCTCGATCCTCCCGACAACGAGGATCGCATCGCTTCCTCCGCATCCCACGGCTTCATCGTCGACGTCTGCGCCGTCGAGGTGGAACGAGAGACGGGCGAGGTACGCGTGCTCGACTACATCACGGTTCACGACGCCGGGCGTCTCCTGAATCCGCTGCTCGCGGACGGTCAGGTCATGGGTGGGTTCGCCCACGGCCTCGCTGCCGCCCTGTACGAGCGCCACGTCTACGACGAGTCGGGCAACCTGATGACCGCATCGCTCGTCGACTATCTCACCCCCACCGCTCCCGACGTCCCCGCGTTGACGATCGGCCACCTCTCCTCGCCGTCGCCCGTGACCGCTCTGGGAGCGAAGGGGATCGGCGAGGGAAACACGATGAGCGCCCCCGCCTGCGTCGCGAATGCGGTGGCCGACGCAATCGCCCGCGACGATGTCGAGCTCCCGCTGACGCCCCCACGGGTCTGGCAGCTCCTCAACGAGCGAGAAGCATCGTGAAGCCTGTGGCGTTCGACTACGTTGCCGCCCACTCGCTGGAGGAGGCGCTCGAGGCGCTCGGTCGCGATGAGGACGCGAAGCCGATCGCGGGCGGGCAGAGCCTTGTCCCTGCCCTGAACATGCGCCTTGTCCGCCCCACGATCCTCGTCGATCTCAATCGCGCTGGGCTCGACACGATCGAGTCGAACGGAGTCCTCCGCGTCGGTGCGACCGTGCGTCAGACGACGCTCGAGCACGACCTGCGCACGCATCCGCTGCTGCGCGAGGCGCTGCCGTTCGTCGGCCACTTCGTCACGCGGAACCGCGGCACGGTCGGCGGCAGCGTCGCCCACGCAGACGGGTCCGCCGAGATCCCACTCTGCCTCTCCGCTCTCGGCGGGACGATCGTGGTGGAAGGGCCGTCAGGACGCCGCGAGATCGACCCGGATGGATTCTTCGTCACGCACTTCATGACGACGCTCGAGCCGGGTGAGATCGTCGTCGAGACCGTCTGGCCACAGCCGGAGGAGTTCGAGGGCGCAGCCTTCGAGGAGTTCGCGCTTCGCGCAGGGGACTACGCTCTCTCGATGGTGGCGGTCGTCGTGAAGCGCGTCGATGACCTCGCAGCAGACGTCCGGATCCGGATCGGGGCGGTGACCGATCGCCCGACCGGTTTCGCCGATGTCGAGTCGGCCGTCGAGGGAACGTTCGTCACACCCGCGATCGCCCGGGAGGCAGGAGTGCTCGCCGCGACTGCCGTCGACCCGGCCGGCTCGATCCACGCGACTCCGGAGTACCTACGCGCTCTCACGGGAACGCTCGTCGAGCGAGCGCTCCTTCGCGCCTGGGAGCGAGCGGCATGACCCTGATCGAGCTCACCGTCAACGGGCGGAAGGTCGTCGAGGACGTCGAGCCGCGGCTGCTTCTGACCGACTTCCTCCGCCATCGACTGGGGCTGACCGGCACGCACGTCGGTTGCGAGCACGGCGTCTGCGGCGCGTGCACGGTGCGCCTCGACGGTGTCTCGGTGCGCGGCTGCTGTGTCCTCGCCGTTCAGGTCGACGGTTCCATCGTCGAGACGGTGGAGTCGCTCGCGGGAGACGACCTCCTCTCCCCACTCCAGGCGGCGTTCAAGCGGCATCACGCGCTCCAGTGCGGCTTCTGTACGCCCGGGATCCTGATCGCGGCCGACGATCTCCTGTCCCGTGGAGACCCATCCCATGACGACATCGTCGACATGCTCTCCGGGCAACTGTGCCGCTGCACGGGCTACGCCCCGATCGTCGCTGCGATCGAGGAGGCTCGTGACGAATTGTCACAGGCCCGGGAGGCCGGTCGGTGAACCTCGCGCAATCTCTCCTCGCAGCCTGCGAGCGGCACCCCGAACTCGAGGCGTTCCCCGGGATCAGCTACGACGCGCTGCTGCCGCGCGTGGCGCGGATTGCAGGTGGGCTCGACGTCGAGCCCGGCGACCGGGTCGTCGTCGTCCTCGACAACCGGCTCGAGACGGCGCTGCTCTACTGGGCAGCCCAGTGGGCCGGCGCGGTGTTCGTTCCGCTCTCGTGGCGCCTCTCCGAGGAGGAGCTCGACTACTGCATCGACGACGCTGGTGCAGCTCGCGTGATTCGCGAGGGCGATCCGTTGCCCGACGGATCCGCCCACCGTGGTACGCTCGACCGGGGCGAACGGGAGATCTCGCTCCTTCTCTACACCTCCGGCACAACCGGGCGTCCGAAGGGAGTACCGCGCAGTCATGCCGCCGACCGCGCAGGTTGCCTCAGCCAGGCGCTGCAGCACGGGTATCTCCACGCCGATCGCACTCTCGGGGTGATGCCTCTCTACCACACGATGGGTATCCATTCCTTGCTCGCCATGCACACGGTCGGTGGGTGCTATGTCCCGCAGGGACGGTGGGATCCCGACGAGGCGCTGCGACTGATCGAGCAGGAGCACCTCACCTCCCTCTATCTCGCGCCGACGTTGTTCTACGACCTCGTCAGCTCCGAGAACATCGCCGAGCACGACCTCTCGAGCGTTCGCGCGCTCGGCTATGCCGGGTCGGCTATGACCTCGGCCGTCGTCGCGCGTTGCGTCACCGTTTTCCACCCGGACGTCTTCGTCAACCACTACGGCTCGACCGAGATCTACACGTTCTCGATCGGGCGCGATCAGGACGCGAAGCCCGGATGCGCCGGTCGGGCGGCCGTGAACAGCCGGCTCAAGCTCGAGCCGACCGGCGAGATCTGCGTCCACCTCTCCGGCGACGAGGCCTTTGCGGGCTACTGGAATCGTCCCGATGCCGACGCGAAGGCGATGCACGAAGGCTGGTACCACACGGGCGATATCGGTCACCTCGACGGCGACGGAGATCTCTGGATCGATGGGAGGCTCGACGACATGATCATCTCCGGAGGCGAGAACATCCACCCCCTCGAGGTGGAGGACATCCTCGCGAGCCACCAGAGCGTGCGGGAGGTTGCGGTGATCGGCGCGCCGGACGACCGCCTCGGTCAGCACGTCGTCGCGGTCGTCGTCGGCGACGCGACCGCCGAGGAGCTCGATGCATTCTGCCTCGCATCGCCGCTCGCTCGCTTCAAGCGACCACGGGAATACCGACTCGTGGCGGCGCTTCCAAAGAGTCCATCAGGAAAGATCCTCCGTAGAGTGCTCCGAAGTGATTCCGGGGAAGTGATTCCGGTCGAGGCCGGAATCACTTCCCCGGAATCACGTTAGATAGTGCGACAGATGTCTGCCGCTACGACGAAAGGCCACTGATGAAAACCCCCGAACTCAGAGCCGACGCGTGAACGCCCCATCTAACGGTTTCGGCGAGGAACGAGCCGAAACCTTGGGTGAGGAACGAGCTGAAACCTTCGATGGCTTCCGGGTCGACCATGATGTTGGCCGCGGCGTGGCCACGGTCACGTTGGACGTACCTGGGAAGCTCAATCGGGTCTCGATGCTCGCGCGCGATCAGCTTGCCGCCGTCTTCGCCGAGCTCGATCGCGACGAGTCGGTGCGGTTCGTCGTCCTGACCGGCGCGGGCGGCCAGTTCACAGCGGGCGGCGATATCGCTGGGTTCCTGACGAAGTCACCGTGGGTTGTCTCGCAGCTTGCAAAGAACGTCGCGGCGCCCGAGCGGTGCTCCAAGCCAGTGATTGCGAAACTCCAGGGCTACGTCTTCGGCGTCGGCCTCGAGCTCGCTCTCGCGTGCGACTTCCGGATCGCAGCCGACGACATGCAGATGGCGCTTCCGGAGGCGACGATCGGAATGATTCCCGGATCGGGTGGCACCCAGCGGCTGGCGCGACTCATCGGCGTCGGCCGGGCGAAAGACATCATCATGCGCGGTCGGCGAGTGAAGGCCGAGGAGGCTCTCGCGATCGGTCTCGTGACGGAGGTCGTCGGGGTCGATCAGCTCGACGGGACCGTCACGTCGCTCATCGAGGAACTCTCCCGCCACGCACCCCTGTCGCTCGCGATGTCGAAGCGCGTCCTGAACACGGTCTACGACGGGCCGCTCCACGTGGGACTCGAACTCGAGGGACTCGCCTACGGGCTGATGCAGCAGACGCACGACTTCCACGAGGGCGTCGAAGCGTTCGTCGAGAAGCGGAAGCCGAACTTTGACGGAACGTAAGGGAGCCGCGGTGAGAGAGCATACCGCGGCTCCCTTACGTCACTTCCCTGCACGCTTCGCGTGGGGTTCCCCGTGACCCCTCCCTCACCACCCACAACTGACGCTGGGACCGGCTAGCGGTCGGGGAACGGCCGTACGGCGCACTCGGGCGCGCCCATGCGGCTCGCGAGCGCCTCGGCGCTTACGAGCGTCGGCTTCGCCCGGTCGATTGTGATCCCGTAGACCTCGGTCTGCCCTGCTTCGTAGAGCTTCGCAGCCGCGCTGACCTCGTTGTGGTAGAAGCGGAGATACTCGGCGAGTGCGGCAATCTGCTCCTTCTCGGCGGGCGTCGTGCCCTCGAGCTTCTTGATGTCGGCTGCGAGGCGAATCCCGATCTCTGCGCCCGGCCGGATCACCGCGAACCCCTTGTCGCCCGGAAGGCCAAGCGCCTCGGTCTCTGCGCGTGCCTGCTCGCACAGCGCTGCGAGGCTCTCCGCAAGCGGCGAGCGCTTCGGTTCGTCCTCACTGCAGCCGCCGGCGACGAGCGCGAGCCCGATCAGAGTCGTTGCTATCACGGCCCCGCGCACGACCGTGGACTCTACCGACGCTCCCACGCCAGACCGGCTGCGAGAACGGTGCGATCGTCGGGTGCGACGAACTGCATGTTCCCGATGGCGAGGCCGGCCCAGCCGATCAGGTTGACCCAGCGAAGGAACGACGAGAGAGGGAGTCGCACCTCGAGCTCGTCGGCATCCTCGACGGGAAGCTCGATCGCGTAGCACGGGCACGCGTAGAGGTCGACCTCGGGCTCGTATCGCCGCCAGACCGCGAGCGCCTCGCGTGCGGCCGTAACGGCGGCGGGCTGCACGAGCTGGGCCACCTCGAGCTTGGGGCGGATCGTGGAGGCGTACTCGTCGGCGCGGGACGGGAACGTCTCGCGGTGGCTCACGGCGGCCTCGTGGAGAAACAACGGCCACATGTCGGCCTGCGCGGCCGGAATGGCCGACTCGACGACGCGAGCGCCCAGCCTCTCGAGATCGGCAACCCACGCCTCCGCGGCGTCGCTCGTCTCCGTCTCGCGCCCATCGCCTAGGTCCGGGGCCTGTCGCAGCAATCCCACGGTGAGACCATCGAGGCGAGGCTCGGGCACCCCGGTTTCGGCCAGCACAGACCAGAGCAGCGCGACATCCTCGACTGTACGTCCCATCGGCCCGACCGTGTCGAGTGACGGGCACAGCGGAAACACCCCTTCGAGCGGGAGGAGTCCCCACTGCGACTTGAGACCGACGATTCCACATGCGGCCGCCGGCAGCCTGATCGAGCATCCCGTGTCGGTTCCGATCCCGAGATCGACGAGCCCTGCCGCGATCGCTGCCGCGTTCCCCGCCGAGGAGCCGCCGGTCGTCCTCCCCGGTTGGAGTGGGTTGTGCACCGTGCCGTACCACGGGTTCGCACCGAGCACGCCCCACGCGAACTCGGGGAGATTGCCCTTGCCGACGATCGTCACGCCCGCATCGAGAACGCGCTGCACGACGGTGGCGTGCCTGGCCGGGACGTGCTCGGCGTAGATCTTCGAGCCGTACGTCGTCCTGATCCCCGCGGTGTCGATGAGATCCTTGACGAGGAGCGTCCGCCCCGCAAGCGGTCCCTCGGCAGCTCCGCGGAGCGGCTCGTCGAGCCACGTGATGGCTGCGTTGAAGGGATCCGTCACGGGATCAACGCAACGCACTCGACTTCGACCTTTGCCCCCGGGATCACGAGGGCGGAGATCTCGACGAGCGTCGACGCCGGGCGGGTTTCCCCGAAGACCTCCTGCCTGACCGGGTTGACGAGCGGTCGGTCGTTCACGTCGGTCAGATAGACGGTCACCTTGACGACGTCGGCGAATGTGCAGCCGCCGGCCGCCAGTACGGCACGCATGTTCTCGAATACGCAGCGTGCCTGTGCAACGACGTCGTCTCCGCCGACGAGCTCTCGTCGCTCGTCGACGGGGACGATGCCGGACACGAACAGAAACCCTCCGGCCTCGACCGCATCGGTGAAGTGAGAGATGGGCTCCGCCTGCCCTGCGACCCTGAGCTCACGACGCGTCGACATGATCAGGCGAAGTGAGCGTTGAGTGCATCGAAGCCGCCCTGGAAGACCTGGGAGGCGAAGAAGTCCGTCCAGTGCGCCTGCTGATCGCGGTCACAGTCGAACGTCGTCCACCACTCGACGAAGCTCCCTCCGCCGTCCGTAACGGGGGTGACCCGGAGCGTCGCGCAGTAGTTGTCGACGTCGAATGGCGTCTTCTGGAAATCGTAGGTGTACGACCGCTCGAGATCGGAGTGCGCGAGCAGCTTCTCGCGGAGGTGAGTCCCGTCCGTCAATGTGAAACTGCGAATCGCACCGACCTGATCGCCGAGGAGGCCATCTTCGATCTCGCTCTGGGAGACAAGGCCGCTGTGCCACGTCGCGAGCCCGTTGAAATCCCGAACGTGTGCCCAGACCTCGTCCGGAGATGCGCCTATCACCATGCTTGCATACGACTTGGCCATCTGGTGCTCCTTCTCGTTGGTGAGGGTGGTTGGTTGGCGGATCCTACGGCGCGGACAGCCTTGCTCGCGCAGCCTCGCGGATCTCCGTGAGGGAGTGCCGCGGCGTCAGTGCCTCCCGGTCGACCCGCAGCTCGATGACCGCGGGTCGTCCACACGTAAGCGCCTCGTCGAACGCGGCCGCGAAATCGGCGGTTCGCTCGACGACTGCGCCGTGAGCACCAAATGCGCGAGCGAGCGCCGCGAAGTCGGGATTGACGAGGTCGGTTCCGGAAACGCGCCCCGGATAGTGGCGCTCCTGATGCATCCTGATCGTCCCGTACATCCCGTTGTTGACGACGAGGATGACGATCGCAGCGTCCTCCTGCACTGCGGTCGCCAGCTCTTGGCCCGTCATGAGGAAGTCGCCGTCTCCCGCGATGCAGACGACCATTCGCTCGGGATCGAGGATCTTCGCCGCAACGGCCGCAGGGACGCCGTATCCCATCGCCCCGCTCGTCGGTGCGAGCTGCGTGCGGTACTGCCGGAACTCGTAGAAGCGATGCGCCCAGACCGTGAAGTTGCCGGCCCCGTTCGTAAGGATCGCATCGGCTGGTAAGCGCTTCCGTAGCGTTGCCATGACCTCACCCATGTCGAGGGCGCCGGGCGCGGGTGTGTGGACAAGGTTCGCAAGGTACTCGGCGCGGCCCTGCCGTGCCCCGCCTTCCCGCGGCCCCGGATCGAGCGCAGGCGTGCCGGCGAGCGATCGGGCGAACGCGTCCGGTGAAGCAACGATCCCCAGTACCGGGGCGTACACGCGCCCGAGTTCTTCGGGATCGGGGGTGACGTGAATCAGCGCCTGGGCCGGGCTCGGTACCTGAAGCAGCGTGTAGCCGGAGGTCGTGATCTCGCTGAGGCGATCGCCGATCACGAGCAACACGTCCGCGTTTCGGACGCGCTCGGCGAGGCGCGGGTCCGGGCCGAGGCCGAGGTGCCCCATGTAGATCTCGGCCGCATTGTCGACGTAGTCCTGACAGCGCCACCCCGACGCAACCGCAACGCTACTCGCGACGCACCAGCCGGTCAGCGCCTCGTTCGCCTGGGCGCTCCAGGGTGCCCCGCCGACGATCACGAGCGGCCGCTCCGCGCCTGCGAGCCATGTCCGCGTCGCTTCAACGTCAGCTGAAGCGGGATGCACACGGTTGGTCGAGTAGGGCGAAGAATCCTCGGCGCCCGACTCGTCGACGAGCATGTCCTCCGGAAGGGCCAGCACGACCGGCCCCGGTCTGCCCGACGTGGCGACGTGGAAGGCGCGGGAGACGAGCTCGGGAATCCGGTCGGCGCTGTCGATCTGCGCCACCCACTTCGCCATGGGCCCGAACATCCGCCGGTAGTCGATTTCCTGGAATGCCTCGCGCTCCATCATCTCGCGGCCGACCTGGCCGATCAGCAGAATCAGAGGCGTCGAGTCCTGATATGCGGTGTGGATCCCACCGGCCGCGTGCGTCGCCCCGGGCCCGCGCGTGACCATGCAGATACCGGGGCGACCGGTGAGCTTCCCGTACGCGTCCGCCATGTTGGCGGCACCCACTTCATGGCGGCCCGAGACGAAGCGGATCGGCGCGTCGTGGAGGGCATCGAGCACGGCCAGATAGCTCTCACCCGGCACACCGAACGCCACGTCGACGCCGTGGACGACGAGCTGGTCGACGATGAGCTGACCGCCGGTTCTCACCGCAGGTGAATGGGGTGCTCAAAGTAGACCGTGGGCTTCTGGAGCTTCGGCCGCTGGTCGTCGGCCGGATCGACGTAGCGAATCGTGCGCTTCCCGGCCCACTCGGCGGGGAGGATCAGCACGCGAATGAAGGCCGTTGGCTGGTGCTGTGAGGATTCCGCGAGCACAGGGTCGGGACCGGACTCGAACCAGGCGCCACCCCTCCCATAGGAGAGCATCTTCCCCTCGGTCGTGATGTCGAGCTCGCCGAAGAGGAGGTAGCGGATCCCGGGGCCAGGATGAGTGTGGCGGTAGGCAATGCCACCGGACGGGAAGTCGATGCGGTCACAGCGCATCACCCAGTTCTCGTACGGGTCGAGCTGAACCCGTCGGGAAAGCAGCGCGCCCTCGGCCTGCTCGGGCGTCTCGTCGAGCTGCCACACGAGCGCGTGCCCCTCGACCTCTGCAGCTCCGAAGTGGGCGATTCCGTTGCCGATGTCGTAGACGGCGCGATCGCCGCCAATCGTTTCGGCCCCGGTCTCGAACTCGTAGAGGGAGAGTCTCATCGTGGGTGACTCTATCGCGACGGGAGGGGAGGGCCGCGATGAAAAAGCGTATCGCAGCCCTCCCCTCCCGATCATTCCGCGCGCTTCGCGCGATCCTGAAGGGGCCGGCCCGCCGGCCGCACCGTTCGGGGCCTTGGCTCGCTCGGATTGTGGCCCGCTTCACAACGTCGAGGAAAGGAGGGCCGCGAAAACTGAAGCCAACCACCCGGCTGCGGATGCTCGGGCACCACCAGGAGACCCCGGCGACCGGCTGAAGCCGGCCACCAGGCCCAGGCTCGCGCCCGTCCTGCACGGCCCGCGGGCGGGCCCCTTCAGGTGCGCGAAGCGCCAGAGAAATGAACGGTCCACTGACCCGAGGATTCCTCGATACGCTCTCCAATCGAGCAATCCTCGGGTCAGTGGAACGTTTGCCCACCGTCGATGACAATTGTTTGGCCCGTGACGAAGCTCGATCCGGCGCTCGCGAAATAGACGACGGCGCCGACGACGTCCTCCGGGACCTGGTCGCGCTGGAGCGTCCGCGCCGAGACGGAGACATCGCGGAGCTTCTCGACCACCTCGGGATGCGCCTCGACGCCGGCCGACATCGTGAAGCCCGGTGCAACGCAGTTGACGAGCACGTCGTCCTTGCCGACCTCCTTCGCAAGAGCGCGCGTGAACGCGACGATTGCACCCTTGCTCGTGACGTAGTGAAGGAGAAACGGCACGCCACGAAACGGCGTTCCCGACGAGATGTTGACGATGCGCCCGCCACCGTTTGCCTGCATCACCGGCACAACGGCACGACACATCAGAAACATCGAAGCGACGTTGACATCCATCACCTGTCGCCACTCGGCGAGCGGGATCTCCGTGAACGGCCGCATCGCAAGAGATGCGTACAGGCCCGCGTTGTTGACGAGGATGTCGATCGAGCCGCACTGCGCGACTGCATCGTTGACGAGCTCCTCGACTGCGTCTTCGTCGGAGACGTCGGCCGTGAGTCCGACGCCGTTCGGGAAGGCATTGGCCGCAGCCTCTGCTCCCCGGAGGTCAGCGATCACGACACGCGCGCCTTCGGCCGCTAGACCGTGTGCGATGGCATGCCCGATCCCCTGTGAACCGCCTGTGACGAGTGCGATCTTGCCGTCGAGCTGACCCATATCGGGCCTCCCTTCTACCGGAGTGCCGAGAACGAGGTGGGCGTGAGGATCCGGTTCTGCTGTGTATGGATCAGCGGCTGGATCTTCCCCATGAACGCCTTCCAGTCATCACGCGCCATCAGAGCGGCACGCCGCTCCTCGCGCTGCGCGAAGCTGTCATAGCGCCACATGCTCGTGTAGGTCGAGAGTGCGCCAATGTCCGTCGTGAACGCCCCGACGAACCCGCCGAGCACCTCCTGCTGGATCGCGATTCCCTCGTCACCGTAGAGCCGGACGAGCTCGGGCAGCTGCCCGGTGTGCACGTGGTAGTCGCGCTGCTCGATGATGATCATCTAGATCGCCTCCCCTATTCCGCCCATCGCGAGGTACTTGAGCTCGACCCAGTCGTCTACGCCGTAGCTCGAGCCTTCGCGTCCGATGCCCGATTCCTTCATGCCTCCGAAGGGTGCCACCTCCGAGGAGATGAACCCGGTGTTGATCCCAACGATCCCATACTCGAGACCCTCTGCGACACGCCAGGTGCGCTCGAGGTCGCGCGTGTAGAAGTAGGCGGACAGTCCATAGGGCGTGTCGTTCGCGATCGCCACAGCTTCTGCGTCGGTCGCGAACCGGTTGATTCCTGCGACAGGCCCGAAGGTCTCCTCGCAACTCATCGCCATGTCCATCGTCACCCCGGTGAGAACGGACGGCTCGTAGAACTGACCCTCGAGGCGCTTGCCGCCGAGCCGGAGATCCGCTCCGCGCGCGAGTGCGTCTGCCACATGGCGTTCGACCTTAGCGACAGCAGGCCCGTCGATGAGAGGCCCGACCTGCGCGCCCTCGGTGAACCCATCGGCGACCTTGAGCGCGGAGACAGCCTCGCTGAACGCGCCGACGAACTCTTCGTAGATCCCGTCCTGGATCAGGAATCTGTTTGCCGAGATGCAGGTCTGCCCCGAGTTCCGGAACTTGCACATCACCGCTCCGGCGACGGCACCCTCGAGATCGGCGTCGTCGAAGACGATGAACGGGGCGTTCCCCCCGAGCTCGAGCGAGACCTTCTTCACCTGGCCGGCGCACTGCGCCATCAGGAGCTTGCCCACCTCGGTCGAGCCGGTGAAGCCAAGTTTGCGGATGATCGGGTTCGACGTCATCTCCGCGCCAATCGACGGGGCGTCGGCGGCATCGCCCGTGACGACGGAGAAGACACCCGCCGGGACCCCCGCCTCCTCGGCGAGCGCAGCGATCGCGAGCGCCGTAAGCGGTGTCTGCTCGGCGGGCTTGAGCACCATGGTGCATCCGACGGCGAGAGCGGGCGCAGATTTCCGAGTCGGCATCGCGGCAGGGAAGTTCCACGGCGTGATGCCCGCGGTGACCCCGATCGCCTCGCGGAGGACGACGATCCTGCGGTCCGGGAGCGATTGTGGAATCACCCGACCGTCGAGGCGCTTTGCCTCCTCGGCGAACCACTCGTAGAACGATGCGGCGTAGCCGATCTCGGCCTTGGCCTCGAAGAGCGGCTTGCCCTGCTCTCGCACGAGCAGTGCGGCGAGGTCGTCGCTGCGTTCCATCATCAGATCAGCGAGGCGGCGAAGAATCCGTGCCCGATCCTTTGCGGTCCTGTGCTTCCAGGCGGGAAGGGCACGCTGAGCCGCCTCGATTGCACGTCGTGTCTCGGCGGCTCCCATGCGCGGGACCTCCGCGATCGTGATGCCCGTCGCAGGATCGACGACGGGGAAGGTGGAGCCGGAATCGGCATCGATCCAGGTGCCGTCGACGTACGCCTGGTCACGGAGAAGGTCTGATGCAAGAGTTGTCATGCGCCGGACGATAGCTACGGGGGTGTTGCATTTTCTCCGGAACCGGAGACGATGCGATACTGATGGTATGCGCCCACAATTTGTCCGGTTCGACGACGTCGAAGCGTTCTCGCTGGTTGCCGGCGTCGAGGGTCGCCCCCTGTTCGGAGAGGCTGCAATGGTCAACTTGATCGAGTTCAGTCCCGGGGCGACCGTTCCGACGCACAGTCATCCACACGAGCAGCTCGGGATCGTCCTCCGAGGGATGCAGGCTCTCGTCGTCGACGGTGTGGCGCGGGAGCTCGGCCCCATGGAGGGCTACGTATTGCCCGGGGAGGTCGAACATTCGGCGTACTGCGGCCCCGAGGGTGCCACGGTCATCGACATCTTCTGTCCGGTGAGAGAGGACTACCGGGAGCGATGGGAAGGTTCCGACTCCGCAAGCGAGTAGTCGAGGCGCCCGAGCCCGACCTGTTCTTCCCGGTTCCCGCGCGGTTCAACTTCACGCGCGATGTGGTCGAGGCGGCCGCGGTCGGCGACGCACACCGCCACGCGATGACGTTTGTCGACAACGAAGGCATTATCGACCGGCGCACATTCAAGGAGATCGCGAACGACGCGAGCCGTTGGACGTCGTTGTTTCGCTCTCGGGGGCTCGAGCCAGGTGATCGCGTCGTCGTCCTCGTCGGCAGAACGCCGCTGTGGCACTCCGTGGTTCTCGGGGCTCTCAAGGGGGGTTTCGTCACGGTGCCGTGCTCCGAGACGTTTGGCATTCGCGATCTGATGGAACGATCCACCCATTGCGGCGCGCGGGCCATCGTCACCGATCGAGCGCACGCACGTCTGCTGGCAGGCAACGCAGAAGCCGAGGGAGCACCCGACGTGCTCCTGGTTGTCGAAGACGTGAAGGAGGAACTTCGCGGTCACCCGGTCGACGTGCGGACGCATGACACGGCCCTGAACGACCCTGCGTTGATTCTCTACACGTCGGGAACGACCGGGCCGCCGAGGGGGGCGATTCACACCCACGCGTCCACGTGGACGATGCGCCTCCAGGCCAAGCACTGGCTCGACGCCCGCACTGACGACCTCATCTGGTGTACGGCCGGCACGGGCTCTGCGCTGTTTGTCTGGAACTCGCTGATCGGCCCCTGGTCGCTCGGCGCCGAAATCGCGCTGCACGAGCGGGAGTTCACGGTCGAGGAGCGCTTCGACCTGATCGACCGTCTCGGCGTGACCGTCCTCTGCCAGCCCCCGTCCGAGTATCGGTTGATGGCGGAACATGGCGAGCTCGAGCAGTTCTACCTCGGGAGCATCCGACACGCGGTTTCGACCGGAGCACCGCTCGATCCCGAAGCGGTCGACGCGTTTCGCCTCACGTTCGGCATCACCATCCACGACGGCTACGGGCAAGCCGAGACCGGAATCCTCGTGGCAAGTCGGCAAGGCTCCGAGGTTGGCGTTGGATCGCTCGGCGAGCCGATGCCCGGCTATGACATCGCAGTCATCGACGAGAGTGGCAACGAGCACGAGGCGGGCGTGGAGGGCGAGATCGCCCTGCGTGGTCAGCCACCGTCGCTCTTCACTGGATACTGGAATGACCCGGACGCGACCGGGGCCGCGTTTGTCGGTGAGTGGTACCTGCCGGGAGACCGGGCGACCCGGGATCGCGACGGCTGCCTCTGGTTCACCGGTCGAGGCGACAGGCAGACTGCGGTGCGGCGCGCAGCGCAGGAACGCGCAGCTGAAGCCGCAGCGTTACAGGTGGACGCCGCCGAGCAGGCGCGTCGCGAGGAAGCGGAACGCGCGCAGCTGGCCGACGAGGAGCGCTGGAGGCACGAGGAACGAGAAGCGGCTGCGCTGGCAGCAGCAGCGGCAGCAGAGCAGGCACGCCGAGAGGACGAGGAACGCGCCCGTGAGGCGGTCGAAGAACGCCGCCGGCACGAAGAGCAGGAGGCACGTGCAGCGGCCGAGCAGGCGCGCCGCGACGAGGAGGAACGCGTAGCAGCGGCCGACGAGCAACGCAGGGAGGAGGAGCGCGTGCGCGCGGCCGACGACCTGAACCGCCGGCACCGAGAAGAGGCCGCGACGACGGCAGCAGCCGTGATCACGGAGCTCGAACGAGACGCGGGGGCGACGGCAGCAGCGGAGACCGCGGTCGAGCCACATGCCCCGGCGAAGCACTCACGCCGCGAGAAGGCAGCGGCGCGCCGTGTCGCAAAGGCGGAGGCGAAGGAGACCGAGCAGCAACGCAAACTCGACGAGAAACGCCGTCGCGAGGAAGAGAAAGCCGCAGCAGAGAAGGCCCGCCGCGACGAAGCCGAAGCACAACGCGCCACCGACGCGGCAGCTGCCGAGCAACGGAAGCGCGAGAAGGAGCTGGCGCGACACCCGGGCGCTTCAGCGCCTCGTCCGGCCGTCCCGGATCCCGCCGACTCGACGGGTGAGGACGATGCACGGATCAGCGCCGAGATGATCGCCCGGCTCCGCGCCTACGGGCACGGAGACAGCAGCGAGAACGCCCTGAAGGATCAGGAGTGAGGCGATGAGCCAGACGATCGAGGCACCGATCGAGGTGCGTCATCCGGACGAGAGCGAGGACTTCGACCACGACCGTCCCTGGGTCGTGCTCGTGTGGAACGATCCGATCAACCTGATGAGCTACGTCACGCTCGTGCTCAGGAAGCTCTTCGGTTACTCGGAGGCAGAGGCGACGAGGATGATGTTGCAGGTGCACAACGACGGCAAGGCGGCTGTCTCCTCGAGCACCAAGGAGACGGCAGAGTTCGACGTCGCCCGCCTGCACGCACACGGCCTGTGGGCCACCCTCCGGCAGGACTAGTGGTCTAGTTGCCGACTCGGCGGATCCAGCGGGACCGCAAGGGTGGCTACCACCTGAAGCTGCCGCAAGTAGAGCGGGAGCTGCTCCTAACGCTTCCCGAGCAGATGCGCGAGGTGCTGCAAACCGATGACCCTGCCCTGCGACGCCTCTTCCCTCCCGCCTACACTGACGACACAGAGGCCGACGACGAGTTCCAACGCCTCATGCGAGACGAGCTGCTCGAGGGCAAGCTCGCGGCGCTCCGGATCGTTGAGGAGACAGCGGACGGCGACCACCTCACACGGGAGCAGCTCGAGGGTTGGCTTGGTGCCCTCGAGAGTCTCCGGCTCTACCTCGGCACGCAGCTCGACATCACCGAGGAGGTCTACGAGCGAGACGTCGACCGAAACGATCCTGTAGCGCCGGCGCTCGCGCTCTACGGCTATCTGAGCTGGCTCCAGGAGGAGGCGGTCGCCGCCCTCTCGGCGAGCCTGTAGGGGTCACGGCTCGACGAGCACGCGACCTGCAGGGAGCTCGAGGCTCGCCTGCACCGCGTTGTCGATCGCGTCGAGAGAGAACACCTCGCCAAGCAATGGAGCCAACTCGAGCCGTCCTGCCGCAACGTGCTCAAGCAGGATCGGCAACGCAACGGCCGGGTCCTCGGAGCCGTACATCGTTCCCGTGAGGAACTTCTCGCGGCGCAGGAACTCGCCCGGATCGAGATCGAGCCGAAGCCCGGTCGGTGGGAGGCCCACCATCACGGTCGTGCCTCCACTGCGGGTGAAGCGGAGCGCGGTCGCGCTCGTTTCGGGAAACCCGACCGCGTCGAAGCCATAGTCGGCCCCCTCGGGCGCGATTGCGGTCATCGCCTCCTCGAGATCGTCCGGATGAACGGCGTGGGTCGCCCCGAACCGCAGCGTCTGGTCGCGGCGCACCTCCACCGGATCGACGACGACGATCGCCTCCGCTCCTGCAATCCGCGCACCCTGAACGACGAACTGCCCCACGCCGCCGCCGCCGATCACGAGGACAACGCCGCCCGGCTGCGCGCGCGCTGCAAAGAGCACCGCGCCGACGCCGGTCAGAGCCGCGCACCCGAGCAGGGCAGCATCGCGAAGCGGCACTGCCCCGTGCGTTGGGAGCGCGACCTGCGACGAGACGACCACGCGCTCGGCCCACGCACCAGTCGCTGTGCCGCGATAGACGGTGGCGCCGTCGAGCGACATCCCGGTCGTCCCGTCCACGAGCGTGCCGTTTCCGATCGCGCGATGAAGTGGCACGCAGGCGGCGGGGCGACCGCGAGCGCAGTCAGCGCAGTGGCCGCACGAAGGCGCCCACGAGAGGACAACCTCGTCCCCTACGGCCACCGAGTCGACCGCATCCCCGATGTGCTCGACGATGCCCGCGCCCTCGTGCCCGAGCACCATCGGCGTCGGGCGCTGCCACTCGCCCTTCACCTGGTGGAGGTCGGTGCCGCAGATTCCTGCCGCAACGATGCGAACGACGACATCGTTTCGGCCGGGCTCCGCCAGGTCGATCTCGACGACCTCGAGAGGCTCGCCGACCGCCCGGAAGAGCCCGGCCCAAGTCTTCACGCCCCGATCGCAGCCTTCACGGCGGCGCAGGTCGTCACCGAAGCGACGTTCTGGAGGGCATAGTTGATCGACGCGTTCTGCCAGTCGGCATTCATCGTCGAGGTGCCGTCCTCGGGCACGACCATCGAGTAGCCCTTGTCGGCACCTGTCCGCGACGTGTGCTCGATCGACATGTTCGTCCATGCACCCGTGATGATGATCGTGTCACGACCGAGTCCCTCGAGCATGTTCTCGAGACGCGTTCCCTGCCAGGCACTCATCCGCATCTTCTCGACGACGTAGTCGCCCTCCTGCACCTCGAGGCCGTCTGCGGGAGCCGCGCCCCACGTTCCACGAACGAGCGCACCGGTGTCGAGGACGCCTTGGAAGAGTGGCGCGTTCAGCTTCAGGCCGGGGGCTCCCGCCTCGACGATGTACCAGACGTGCAACACGGGAATGCCCTTCGCACGGCACGCTGCTGCGAGATCGGCGACGTTCGCGACAACGTTCTGCTCCTTCGCATGAGCCGGGGAGCCAGACTCGGCAAAGGCGCCGCCTTCGATGATCACGTCGTTTTGCAGATCCTGGATGATCAGCGCGCAGCGGTCAGGATCGAGCATCAATGCATCAGACATCACAGCCTCCTATCGCATGTAGGGCTCGCGCCGAGGTCCGACCTTGGTGCGAATCGTGTAGACGGACGACGACGACGGAATGAACAGCGTGTGCCAGTCCGGACCACCCCAGGTGTGGTTGCCAACGGACTCCGGCACCTCGATCGTGCCGAGATGCTCACCCTCCGGCGAGATGACCCAGACGCCCTGCGGCCCCGTCACCCAGACGTTGCCGAGCTCGTCGACCTTCATGCCGTCCGGGATGCCTTCCTCGATCACACCGGTGCCGACGCCTTCGAAAAACATGCGGCCGTTTGACAACGTGCCGTCGGCGTTGACGTCGAAGACCTTGATGTGCGCCCGCGGCGTGTCATTGATGTACATCAGCGACTCGTCGGGCGAGAAGCACAGCCCGTTCGGCATGTCGAACTCGTCCTCCGCTACCGCGAGGTCGAGCTCGTCCTGGCCGCCGCCGGGGGGAATGCGGAAGACGCCCTGCCAGCCGAGTTCGCGGGCGCGCTCGATCCCGAAGCCGGGGAACCGGCCGTACCACGGGTCCGAGAAGTAGATCGTCCCGTCGGTGCGGACGGTGACGTCGTTCGGGGAGTTGAGGTACTTGCCCTGCCAGTGGAACGCAAGTGTCTCGCGCACACCGTCCGGCCGCTCACGGACGAGCGAGCTCGTCACGTGCTCGCAGACGAGCAGGTTGAGATCATGGTCGAGGGTCATCCCGTTGCACTTGAACGACGGGTTCCGAACCTCGGTCACGGTGCCGTCGAGCGTCACCTTGCGACGGATGTCCGCCGGCATATCGGAGAAGTAGAGCACCTGCTCGGCGGGATGCCAGATTGGCCCCTCCGTGAACGTGAAGCCCGTCGCGAGCTGCTCGACTCCAGAGCCCTCCTCGACGAGGTCGTAGATCGCATTCGACTTGGCGTCGATACCCGACACTTCGGTCTCCTTTCAGGACGGAGGCTGACACCGCGACGCTAACACGACATCGATTCCTTCGCGCTGTACCCTTGAATCCATGACTCCCGACACAGACACGGTCGTCTTCATCCCCGCCTGGAACGAGGAGGCCAACCTTCCTGCAGTGCTCGCGGAGCTTCACGCGACGCTGCCTGATGCGGACGTGCTGGTGATCGACGACGGCTCGACGGACGGAACGGCCGACGTCGCGCGTGCTGCGGGGGCGACCGTCGTTTCCTTCGGCGAGAACCGCGGGTTGCGCGCCGGCATCGCTGCCGGGTACCGCGAGGCTGCCGAGCGCGGATACGGTTTTTGTGGCCGCGTCGACGCCGATGGACAGCATCCGGCAGGTGAGCTCGCACGACTCCTCGACCTCGTGCGATCGGACACCTGTGATGTCGCAGTCGGTTCGCGGTTCGCCGAGGGCGAGGGCTACGACGACGATCGATACGTCCCGTCGCCGAGCCGTCGCTTCGGGATCGGCCTGCTGCAGAAGGCGATGCACATCAGGCTCGGGCGCCCGTTCCACGATCCGACGAGTGGCATGGCTGCCGTGAACGCGAAGGCGATGCCCGTTATGGCGGAGCCGTACGTGAGCGGAGCCCCCGAGGTCGAGGCGCTGCTGCGGCTGAAGTCGGAGGGCCTGCGCGTTCAAGAGGTCGCTGTGCACATGCGCGAACGCGCGAGCGGCGAGTCGAAGCTGCAGGGGAAGAAGGCCATCAAGCTCGTCGTCACCGTTATCGGCACGCTGCTCTTCTTCCGCTGGCTGCGCCGCCGCGGCTCGTGACCCACCCGGCACCGCGCGTCATCGTCGTGCTCGGCTACTCGGACGGCGGGCGAGGCGAGATGCATCCGATCGGAGCGGCACGACTCGCGCGCGCCGCAGAGGTAGCGACCGAGAATGACGTCGTCGTGCTCTCGGGCTGGGCGCGCGTATCGGGCACGCGATCGGAGGCCGAGCTGATGGCGGCAGCGTGGAAGGGTCGCGCTCGCGAGCTCGTCGTCGACCCTGACGCCCGGACGACGGTCGGCAACGCAGTCAACGCGCTGAACGACATCCGCCGCGTCGGAGCGCGAGAGGTCGTCGTCGTGACGTCGCATTGGCATGCACCTCGAGCGAAGACTGTGTTCCAGTTGATGCTGCGAGGCCGTCGCGTCGGGGTAAGCGCGGCATTCCCATCCGAGTCGCTCAACCTCCGCGCCTCGCTCCGAGAGGTGCCGCTCTGGGGGCTGCTCCCTGCTCAGCTGTGGCACGCGCGAAAGCCCCGGGGAAATACCGAACCCGTCGACGGACTTGAGGACCATCGCTCCAACGGCGGATAACGCCGTCGCCTCGTACCGAACGGGCCGGCGGGCCGGCCCCCTTAGGATCAGGCGAAGCCTGCAGAAAATATGCGTCGAGGTTGCGTAGCTGAATCCGCGATACGCTCTTCCATCGCGGATTCAGCTACGCAACCTCGACGTGTATGCGGTTCTTCGACTCACGCAACGGCCCGCCACCACGGCCCGAGCGTACGGCGAGGATCTCGGCCAGGATCGCAAGCGCCGTCTCCTCCTGCGTGTCCGCCCCGATGTCGAGACCACACGGGCCCATGATCCGCGCGAGCTGCTCCTCCGGGACGCCCGCCTCGAGCAGGCGTGAACGGCGCCGCTCGGTCGTCCGACGCGAGCCGAGCGCGCCGACGTAGAACGCCTCACTCGCGAGCGCAGCCTTGAGTGCTGGCTCGTCGAACTTGTCGTCGTGCGTGAGGACGACCACCGCCGTCTGGTGGTCCGGCTCGAGCTCGGCGATCGCCTCCTCGGGCCACTCCTGGATCAGCACGTCGGCCGAGGGCATGCGCTCGGGCGTCAGGAACATGCCCCGCGCATCACCGACGATCGCCGTCCAACCGAGGAGCTTCGCCGCGCGACAGAGCGCCTCGGCTGTGTCGACCGCGCCGTAGACGAAGATTCGCGGCGGCGGACCGTACCACTCGACAAACACCTTCACGTCGCCGTCGAGCGAGAGCAGCTTGTTGCGTCCCCGCCGAACGAGTTCGTGGAACTGCGTCGTCGCCTCGTCAGGAACGCCGCCGCCGATCCGCTCGCCGGTCTCGAGCAGGAGCTCTTTGCCGCCGATCCCGTCACCCTCGACGACGGTGAAGAGTACGCCGCGCTCACCGGAGTCGCGCAGCTCGGAAAGCCGTCGGAGCAGGCTCACTCGACAGCCTCTATGAAGACGTCGATCTCGCCGCCGCACGGCAATCCCACGCCCCAGGCCATCTCGTCCGTGATCCCGTAGCTGAGCATCTTCGCCTCACCCGACTGCATCACGGCCATCGCGTTCTCGTAGACGTCGCTCTCGACGCAGCCGCCGGATACCGAGCCGCACATCTTCCCCGATTCGGAGACTGCAAGGCTTGTCCCCACCGGGCGCGGCGCCGAGCGACGCGTGGCGACGACGGTTGCGACAACGACCTTCTCACCGGCTTCACGCCAGCGCTCCACCTCGTCCAGGATCTCTTTCATGCTGCGTGCCTCCTCTCGATGCCGGCGAGCACTGCTGCCAGCTCTTCCAGACTTCTTAGATTATGGCCGGAGAGGAACCGGTCGATGTACGGCAGCGCGGCGCGCATCCCGCCGGCGAGCGGCTGGTACTCCGGATTCCCCTTCAGCGGATTGACCCAGATGACGGCGTAGGCGGCTCGAGCGAGTCGTGCCATCTCACGCCCGACGAGCTCGGGATCCTGCCGCTCCCACCCGTCCGAGACGATCACGACGACCGCGCCACGTGACAGCGCCCGCTTGCCGTAGAGGTCGTTGAATTCCTTCAGCGATGCTCCGATCCGGGTGCCACTCCCCCAGTCCGTCACGGCCTCGGTGCACTTCTCGAGTGCAGCCTCCGGGTCGCGCGTGCCGAGCTCCGGCGTCAGGCGGGAGAGCCGCGTGCCGAAGGCGAAGGCCTCCACGCCGGGCCCGGAGCCGACCGCGGCATGCAGGAACAGCACGAGCGCGCGGGCGTAGGCGTCCATCGAGCCGGAGACATCGCAGAGGACGACGAGCTTCCGCGGTACCTCCTTGCGCGCACGGTAGGGCCGATCGACCGGGTCGCCACCCGTGCGCAACGAGGCCCTGATCAGTCGGCGCATGTCCAGGCGGTCGCCCCGCGGATCCGAGCGCCGGCGCCGCGAGGCGCGAAGCGGCCGACTTTCGGCGATCGCTGCGATCAGGCGCCGCACCCGCCGGTACTCGTCGGGCGTCATCTCCGCGAAATCCTTGTCACGGAGCAACTCGTGGCCCGAGGCCCCGAGCTCGAGCGGATCGCCCATCTCCTCGTCCTGCTCACCCCCCGAGGCATCCGAGAGAGACTCACCCATCTTCTGTTGCTCGGCGGGCCGGTCGGTCGTGCGGACAGGAGGCAGCACCGGCGCGCGAAGGAACCAGGCCCTGAAGGCACGATCGAAGAGATCGAGCTCGTCTTGCCGCGCAACGAGCGTCTGTCGTAAAGCGAAGTAGACATCTTCCTGACGTGTCAGGTCGACCCGGTCGAGGCCACGGAGGGCATCTGCGACCCGCCCGGGGCCGACTTCGAGACCGACCTCGCGCAGGACGCGGCCGAAGGTGACGACGTGGCGAACGACGGCATCGGCCATCCAGCGTCCTCCTACCGGGCCGCTGTCGCGCGGGCGGTGTCGACGAGGCGCGCAAGCGTCTCGTCGCGCACCTCTTCGATGTCCTCGCGGTACTTCAGCACCGAACCGAGCGTCTGCTCGACAACGTCTGCATCGATTTCCTGCTTGCCAAGCGCGTTCAGCGCCATCGTCCAGTCGATCGTCTCCGCGACGCCGGGCGGCTTTGCCAGGTCGAGTCCGCGCAGTTCGCGGACGAACGCCGCGGCTTCTGCGGCGAGCCGCTCGGAGACGCCGGGAATGCGAATCTTGACGATCTCGATCTCACGATCGATCGACGGATGGCCGATCCAGTGGAAGAGCGCGCGACGCTTGAGCGCGTCGTGCAGCTCACGGGTGCGGTTCGAAGTGAGGATCACGGCCGGCTTGCGGCGGGCCCGGATCGTGCCGAGCTCGGGAATCGTGATCTGGAAGTCGGAGAGCACCTCGAGCAGGAACGCCTCGAACTCCTCGTCGGCACGGTCGATCTCGTCGATCAGCAGGACGACGGGCTCGTCGGAGTCGATCGCCTCGAGCAGCGGCCGCCGGATGAGGAACTCCGGCCCGAACAGCTCGTCCTCGGAAACCGTGCCTTCCTGGGCGGCGCGGATGTGGAGGAGCTGGCGCGGGTAGTTCCACTCGTACACGGCATGCGCGACGTCGAGCCCCTCGTAGCACTGGAGACGGATCAGCCGGGAGCCCGTCGCGACCGCGAGTGATTTTGCAGCCTCGGTCTTCCCGACGCCTGCCTCGCCCTCGAGCAGCAACGGCTTCTCGAGCGCAAGCGCGAGAAAGAGCGCGGTCGAGAGCCCTCGGTCGGGAAGGTAGTCGGCCGCCTGCAGTGCAACCTCGAGCTCGTCGATCGTGCGGAAGGCGCTCATCGGAGTGAGCGTACCTGGCCCCGTCAGGCTGCTTCGTCGAGCAGACCCTCCGCGAGCGCAACGGACCGCTCGAGAAAGCCGAATGCAACGAGCACGTTGAGACAGTCGAGCGGGTCGACGTGCTCGTCGCGACTTCCCTCGATGATCCTCAGGGCGACGAAGGTGAGCGGATCGAAGGCGATGCCCGCACGCTCGAGCGTGCGGCCGAGCGCGAACGCCTCGTGCGCGAGCTCGTGCTCCGCATTCGTGAGCGAGTGGCCGAGCGCGATCTCGCGCTCCTGTCGCTCGCGCAGCGTCAGCTCGGCCTCCATCGCCTCGTCATCGAATTCCGTCAACATCGCTACCACACTGAGACGCCGAATTCGGCCGAATGATGGGTTAGCGCGGCGTGAACGTGAGCTGCTTGAACCGGCGAGCGGTGTCGGCGATCGCCGTCTCCACCGGCAAGCGCTCCATGCTCGAGGCACCGTAGAACCCGACGACACCGACCGTCCTGTCGAGCACGTACTGCGCATCCTCGGCCTCCGCAATCGGCCCGCCGTGGCAAAGGACGAGCACGTCCGGGTTCACCGCGAATGCAGCGTCCGCGATCGCCTGGACGCGCTCGACTGACTCGTCCAGTGAGGGCGCGCTCGTGACACCGATCATCCCCTTGGTCGTCGTGTTCATGTGCGCGACGACAATGTCCGCCCCCGCATCCGCGAGCCACCGGGCCTCCTGCGGATCGAAGGCGTACGGCGTCGTCAGCAGGTCGAGCTCATGCGCGACGCGGATCATCTCGACCTCGAGCTTGAAGCTCATCCCCGTCTCCTCGAGTACCTGACGGAAGTTGCCGTCGATCACGCCAACCGTGGGGAAGTTCTGCACGCCGGAGAAGCCGAGCTCCTGGAGCTCGCGGAGGAAGCGCGGCATCGAGCGGAACGGGTCGGTCCCGTTGACGCCGGCGAGCACGGGCGTGTGGCGCACGACGGGCAGCACCTCGCCCGCCATCTCGACGACGATCGCGTTCGCATCCCCGTAGGCGAGGAGCCCGGCCGCCGACCCACGCCCGGCCATCCGGTACCGGCCGGAGTTGTAGACGATGATCAGGTCGACTCCGCCCTCCTCCTCGCACTTGGCGGAGAGCCCCGTGCCGGCGCCCGCGCCGATGATCGGCCGGCCCGCTGCGAGTGTTGCCCGGAGGCGAGCAAGTGCATCGTCGCGGTTCACGATGCGAACGATAGGCGAGGTGCGCCGACCGTGGGTTCATGATGCCGTGTGCTTGCTTCCATCCGATCCAACTCGAGTTCCGAGAAAGGAGCCGAACCAATGGCCTACGAGATCAAGATGCTCGATCTCATCGATATCGAGCTCGAGTCGAGCTTCCTCGTGCTCGCCCGCAACATGGGCATTCGCACGCGCGTCAAGACCTGGGGGTACCTCATCCTCGGCCCCGACACCGAGCCGATCCTCGTCGACACCGGCGCGAGCCACCCCGAGATCATGGAAACGCTCGGGATGACGGGGATCGTGACCAAGGAGATGACCCTGCGACGCCAGCTCTCGAAGCACGGGGTCAAGATCAGCGACGTCCGCTGGATCCTCCACACGCACCATCACATCGATCACGCAGGCCAGGACAGTCAGTTCGCGATGCGCCAGACCGTGATCACGAACCGCCGCGAGCTCGAGTACTCGGTCTCGGGAATCCAGGGTGGGCAGTATCCCGCCGAGTACGTGAAGCATCACATCGACCGCCTCCACAAGCCCGGTGCGATGCGGCTACTCGACCTGGAGCTCTCGGGTCCCGACGAGATCGCACCGGGCATCGTCTGCGAGGCGGCTGGCGGCCATACCGAGGGCTCGATGAACATCCTTGTCGAGACCGCCGAGGGAACCGCATGCATCTGCGGCGACGTGATCTACGACATCCAGAACCAGATCATCGACCCGATCTACCAGGTGCTCGACTACGAGCCTCAATCGACCGGAAACCAGGGCACGTCCAAACGACAGGAGCGCGGCGCGATCAAACGGGCGCTCAATAGTGGCACCTTCCTCCTGCCGATCCATGACTACCCGGCCCGAGTCGAGCACGGCCGCATCGTCTCTCGGCTCGTCGGCGACTGCGTGCCCGGGCCCGAGCTCGCCGTCGAGCATCAGACGGTCGGTGAGACCCGGAAGATGGGTCTCGGTCGGGAGGAGTTCACGCTCCCGCCGGCGCCGTGAGTCTCTCGGGTGTCGAGCGTCCGGTCCTGATCGAATAAGCTCGTCTCGTGTCCACGATCGGTCATCTGGAGGCACCGGGAGGGCCTGCTGGTGCTGGCCCCGCCGGTGCGATCACGTACCTTGAGGCGATCCGCGCTGCGTTGCAGGATGCGATGCGCGACGACGATCGTGTCTTCCTCCTCGGCGAAGACATCGGTGCCTTCGGCGGCGCGTTCGGAGTGACAACGGGCCTCCTCGACGAGTTCGGCGAGGCGCGCGTGATGGACACGCCGATCGCCGAGGAGGGATTCGTCGGTGCCGCGATCGGTGCCGCCTGGATGGGCGAGCGCCCCGTGGTCGAGCTGCAGTTCGCCGACTTCATCACCTGCGCCTTCGATCCGATCGTCACCGTCGCCGCCAAGACGCACTGGCGCTCGGGGCAGAGCATCCCGATCACGATCCGCTGCCCGACGGGAGGCGGCGTGCGTGGAGGCCCGTTTCACTCCGGCTCGCCCGAGGGCTGGTTCGTCGGCACGGCTGGCCTGAAGATCGTCTGCCCCGGCACCGTCGAGGATGCCTACGGGCTTCTCAGGGCAGCGATCGACGATCCTGATCCCGTTCTCTATTTCGAGCACAAGCGGCTCTACCGCACGCTTCGCGCCGACGCGCCCCCGACGGGGCACCGCACTCCGATCGGCCCGGCAGTGATCGCTCGAGCAGGGGAAGACGCAACCGTGGTCACCTACGGCTCCGGAGTGTCGACAGCGCTCGCCGCCGCCGATCTCGTCGACGGCGACGTCGAGATCGTCGACCTCCGGACGATCTGGCCGCTCGACGAGCAGACGATCCTCGCGTCGATCGAAAAGACGTCCCGTGTCCTCGTGCTCCAGGAGGCGTCTCGCTCGACCGGTGCCGCCGGAGTGATCCTGTCGCTGATCGCCCGACGCTCGTTCGAGCACCTCGACGCGCCGCCTGCTCTGCATGCCCCGCCCGACACGCCCGTGCCGTTCGCGCCCGAGCTCGAGGACGGGTACATGCCGTCGGTCGAGTCGACGGCCGCCGCCCTCGACCAGCTTCTGGGGTACTGATGCCGATCGAGCCCTGCGCAGAGGCACCGTCGGTCAAGGCGGACGAGCGCGTCGAGCTCTTCAGGCTCGTGCTGCTCCAGCGTCTCTTCGAGGATCGCGTGATGGCGCTGTACCGGCAGGGTCGTGTGCCCGGCTCGGTGTACACGGGCCGAGGCCAGGAGGCAGTGGCGGCGGGAGCCGGCCTCGCGCTCTGTCCTGACGACGTCGTGGCCCCTCTGAATCGCGAGCTCGCCTGCCACTTCGCGCGCGGCGCCACCACCGCCGACGTGTTCCGCAACTTCTTGGGCAAGGCGACGAGCCCGACGTTCGGCAGGGACGGCAACATGCACTTCGGAGCACCCGCACAGGGCGTCTTCCCGCTCGTCTCCATGCTCGGTGACCTCGTGCCTCTCGTAGCCGGTGCCGCACTCGCCTTCAAGCGGCGCGGAGAGCGACGCGTTGCGATGACGTTCCTCGGCGAGGGCGCCTTCTCTGTCGGCGACACGCACGAGGGGCTGAACCTCGCGGCCGTCTGGCAGGTGCCCGCCGTCTTCGTGATCCAGTCGAATCGCTACTCCTATTCGACCCCGGTCGCGCGCCAGATGGTCAATACGAACATCGCGCAGCGGATCTACGGTGGCTGGTCGATACCTGCCGAGCGCGTCGACGGAACCGACGCTCTTGCCGTTCTCGACACCGTGCGCGCCGCCGTCGAGCGGGCACGCAACGGCAACGGCCCCCAGGCCGTCGAGGCCCTCTCGGTGCGGATGCACGGCCACGCCGCCCACGACGACGCCCGTTACATGCCAGACGGGATGCGAGAGGAGTTCGCGGAGCGATTCGACCCGGTGGAGCGACTCGCGGCACGCCTCGCGCTCGATGGCTTCGCCTCTCACGCGATCCAGGGGATGCGAGACGCAGCTCTCGCGGAGGTCGATGCGGGTCTCGCCGAGGCAGAGCAGGCGCCAGCACCAGACCCGGCGACGCTCGAAGACGGCGTCTACGCGGCTCCGCCGGTGTCAGGTCTTCTTCGTCCCACCCCTTGAGCAGTCGGGGCAGCCATCAGCGTTGATCGACGTGGAACGAAGAAGACCTGACACCGCTACGGCAGCAAACCGCGCAGGACGAGATCGATGAGGACTGCACGCGATCGCTCCTCGCCCCAGTCGTGTGCGCGACGGAGGTGGCGGTACGTCCGGTCGACAGCGTTGACGATGACCGTAGCCGCCTCTTCCACCTCGACCACTCTGATCGACCCGTCTGCGATCCCATCCGAGAGCAGGCGCTCGATCGGATTGATGTATCCCTCCCGCGACCGCGCCTCGTCGGCCGTGTCGTGGAAGAACCTCCGGTCCGCCTCCTCGTCGAGTGCCGCGAGGAAGGCGAGATGGTCTTCCGTGACCTCGCACACGGCGATGAGCGTCGCCTCGAGACGTTCCGCCCCGGTTCCGCGGCCGGTCACGGACGGCCAGAGAGCGGCCTTGAAGGCATCCTCGTAGTCGCGGGCGAGCAGCGCAAAGATCTCGTCGCGCCCGAGACCACGTCGATGGAGCGTCATCCGTGAAACGCCCGACTCCTCTGCGATGCGCGTGAGCGTTGCGGATTGCCACCCACCTGACGCAATCGCGCGGCGCGCGCCGTCGATCACTCGTTGCTCGGTGCTGTCGAGGAGCGCCATCGAGTTGGGACGATAGCGTTGCGCGAACGGTACGACAATGTCACACTGTCGGAACATCCCCAAGCGTCGACCCCGCCCCGGGATCGGCCGAGTCCAAGGAGGCCATCACCGTGCCGATGATCGAGGTCAAGCTGTACGACCGCCGAGTCACCGAAGAGTCCGTGCCGAAGATGATCGAGGCACTCACGAACGCTCTGGCCGAATCGAGTGGAGCGGCGCCGGAGCATATTCAGGTCGTCATCCAGGGCGTCGCACCGAGCCACTGGGGCATCGGCGGGAAGCCGCAGTCGTAATGACGAGGAATACGCGAAAGGATGGACATGGCTTCTGAAGTGCTGATGCCGTCGTCGCCGTCGGAGGCGGTGTCGCTCTTCGGCGACGGCGCCGCCACCACGGTGATCGGTGGCGGAACCGTCGTCATGCCGGAGATCACCTACGGTCGCCTCGCGCCAGGTCGGGTGCTCCTGCTGACGAACGCAGGCCTCGACACCGTCGAAGTCGACGGAGACACGATCACGATCGGTGCGACGACACGCGTCGACGCCCTGCCCGAGCTCGGGATCGACGGGCTTACGGCGTGTGCCGGCAATGTCGCAGACGGCGAGATTCGTTCACAGGCGACCGTCGGCGGCAACCTCTGTGTCGGCCAGGGCCACGAGGCACCGCGGGGTGACCTGCAGGGTGCACTTCTGGCTCTCGACGCAACGGTCCGCTCGACAGGATCAGACGGCGAGCGCACGGAATCGCTCGAGACGTTCCTCCCCCACCGGCACGCTCGACTCGTTCTCGAGGTCAACTTCACGCGGCCGGTAGCCTCGGCGTTCGCGGCGCTCGAGTACCCGCACACGCACGAGTACACCGTGCTTGCGGTCTCGGGAACCCGCGCCGCAGACGGCACGATCCGGCTTGCGGCAACGGGCGTTGCCGGCCCCGGAGCGCGACTCCGGTCGGCCGAGGCAGCCTCGTCGGATCCGGAAGCGGCGGGGGCCGCGGCAGTCAACGACGTCACGTTCGCCGACGATTCGCTCGCATCTGCCTGGTATCGCGAGCAGACGTTGCCGGTGCTCGTCCGTCGCGTTCTCGCTCAACTCGAGGAGTTGGCATGAACCTCACGATCAACGGAGTAGAAACCCCGATCGAGAGCGGGCCGCTGACGAGCCTGCTCGATGTGCTTCGCGAGGAGCTCGGAATCACGAGTCCCAAGGCCGGCTGTGAGCAGGGTGGCTGCGGCGCCTGCACGGTGCTCGTCGACGGCGAGCCCCGGCGGTCGTGCCTCACGCCCGCGGCCTCGGTCGACGGCGCCGCGATCACCACTGTCGAAGGGCTCGGCACACCGGAGAATCTCTCCCCGGTGCAACAGGCGTTCACGCACCACTACGCCGCGCAGTGCGGCTTCTGCACGTCGGGAATGATGATGGCCACGCAGGCCTACATCGACGGCGGTGGAACGGACGACCGTGAGGCAATTCAGCATGCCCTCGGCGGCCACGTCTGCCGCTGCACGGGCTACGTGAAGATCATCGACGCCGTCGCAGCCGTGGCTCGTGGCGAGTCGTTCGACCCGAACGTCACGGCAGCGGGCACGGCCATGACAAACCTGGGAGGTATGGCATGAAGGCGGTAGGCGCGCGCGTCCCCCGCTATGACGGCGTCGCTCACGCGACGGGCCGAACCGAGTTCGTCGACGATGTCCGGATCCCCGGCACGCTATGGGTGAAGGCGTTCCGCTCACCCGTCCACAGCGCCACGATGACGAATCTCGACACGAGCAGGGCCGCGGCAATGAAGGGCGTCCACGTGATCACGTGGGAGGATGTGCCTCTGCTCGAGTACGGCCACCTCTCGGCCCTCGGGATCCCGGCCGACGAGCCGCTGCTCGCGAAGGACGAGGTTCGCTATCTCGGCCAGCCGATCGCGGTCGTCGCGGCGCCGAGTGAGGAAGCGGCGATGGCAGCCGTGGCTGCGATCACCGCTGACTTCCGGGAGCGCCCCGCGCTCTTCGACGTCCGCAAGGCGTTCGACGCGGACGCTCCCGAGATCCACCAGGAAGGCAACTGGTACACGCACTTCGAGAACGAGATGGATCGGCGCCAGATCCGCAAGGGCAACATCGACGAGGCATTCGACAAGGCTGATTTGATCGTCCAGGGCGTGTATCGCCCTGCAGCGATCGAGCATGCCCCGATCGAGACGCAGGTGTGCCAGGTCGTCCCGGAGGCGAACGGCAGGCTCACGATCTACTCCTGCACCCAGGCGCTCTACTTCTCGATGGGCGTCGTCGCCGCGCACCTGCAGCTCCCGCTGAACAAGCTGAAGGTCGTCGGCGGCACGGTGGGCGGTGGCTTCGGCGGCAAGGTCGACACGGCAACCGAGACGATGTGCGCGCTCCTCGCCCAGAAGTCGGGCAAGCCGGTGAAGTGGCGCTGGACGCGCGAGGAGGAGTTCCTCTGCTCGTCGACGCGGGCGCCGTGGCACATGGAGGTCGCGGATGCCGTCACGAAGGACGGCTGGATCCTCGGCCGCAAGATGCTCACCCTGCACGACTCGGGTGCGTACTCCCGCTTCTCGCCGTACGGGCTCACGAAGCACAGCTTCCACCACACGGGCGCGTACTCGATTCCCAATCTCGAGTTCAACGGGTATGTCGTCTACACGAACCGCACGCCGACGACGGCGATGCGGGGCTTCGGCGTCACCTCGGTCTCGTTCGCAACCGAGACGCACATGAGCCGGATCGCGCTCGAGCTCGGCATCGACCCGTTCGAACTACGACTGAAGAACGCGAACCGAATCGGTGACACGTCGCCGAATCAGATCGCCTACACCGACCCGTCGACCGTGCCGACGATCCTCGCGATCGCCGACGCCGTCGGACACGACCTGACGCCGGAGTACGCCGGAATGACGCCCGCACAACGATCGGGCGACCTTCTCCCGGAGCATCTCGTCGGCCAACTCGGAAACCCGGAGGCCCACTGATGGCTGTGAAAACTGGCCGCGGCTTCGCGGCGATCGAGTACCCCACGGGGATGAACCAGAACGGCGACCCGTCGCAGGCCTGGATCAAGGTCAAGCCGGACGGCCGCATCGACGTCTTCGCGGGAACGTCCGACATCGGCAACGGCTCGAAGACGATCCAGTCCCAGATCGTGGCCGAGACGATCGGCGTTCCCTACGAGTGGATCACGTACGACAACTCGAACACGGACTCGTCACCCGTTTGCACGGGAACGTTCGCCTCACGGGCGACGTTCGTCGCGGGCAAGGCTGTCGAGAAGGCGGCGGAGAACGTCCGGCAGAAGATCCTCGAGATCGCCGGCAAGGAGCTCGAGATCGACCCCGCCGACCTCGAGATCATCGACGGCGAGGTGATCGCGAAAGGCGCGCCACAGAAGAAGATCAGCGTCCCCGACGTGGCCGCCGCAGCGACCTGGGGCTACGGCGAGCTCCTCACCGGAACCGGTGCCCAGCTGAAGCCGTACGCCACCATCGTCGAGCCCGAGACGGGCAAGGTCGATCTCCCGCCCCACTCGGCCATCTCGTACGCCTCGTGCGCCGCAGAGGTCGATGTCGACGACGAGACCGGCGTCGTCACGGTGAAACGGCTCTGGCAGTGCTACGACGTGGGCAAGTCGATCAACCCGACGCTCGTGGAGGGACAGATCGAGGGTGGCGCGGTGCAGGGGCTCGGCCTCGGCATCCTCGAAAACTGCTACCCGTACTACCCCTCGGTCGAGCATCGTGGCGGACAGTTCGGGGCCTACCTCGTCCCGGGTATGGAGGATCTCCCGCAGATCGACACGCTGATCATCGAGAATCCATCAGCCGACGGCCCGTTCGGCGCCAAGGGCATCGGCGAGATGGCGAACAACGCTCAGCCGCCCGCAATCGCAACGGCCGTCTTCGATGCGGTCGGCGTGTGGGTGACGGAGCTGCCGATCACGCCCGAAAAGGTGCTGCGTGCTCTCCAGAAGAAGGCCGCCGGGGCAGACGCTCCGAAGCGTGAGGGCAAGACCGTCATCTTCGACGCCGAGCTCTCGGTCAACGCAGTCGGCACCGGGATCGCCTTCGGGAATGCGGCCTAGCCACTGATGGCCGATTCGCCCTTCCGCTCGTTCAATGGAGAGGAGCCCTTCCCCATCTTTCCCGGGGTAGGGCTCCACCCCATTGCCGGCGACCAGGTCTTCCTCGGCCGGGTCACCTACGAGCCGGGAACGACCGTGAAGCGGCACAGCCACGAGCACACCGAGCAAGCGATGCTGGTGCTCGAGGGATCACTTCGGATGACGATCGGTGCCGAGACGCGCGACATAGGGCCGGGCGACGCATGCATCATCAACCGCGGCATCGAGCACGAGCTGTACTCGGCCGACGGCGTCACCTTCATCGAGGCGCTCTCGCCGGTGCCGCTCGACCACATCGGCGACCGCGAGCGCGACCTCGTCCTCGGTGACCTCAACGGGTCGCAGCACGTCGAGCGGTGAGCCCGGGCCAAAGGACTGCCCTCGTCACCGGCGCAAGCCGTGGCATCGGGGCTGCGACCGCGGAGCGGCTGCGCCGAGATGGATGGTCGGTGGAGACCGCTGAGCGCTCGACAGGCATCGACCTCAGAGATCCGCTCGCGGCCGCAGCAGCCGTCGACCGTCTCGACCGCATCGATGCCCTGGTCTGTAACGCAGGCACGATCGTCCGAAAGTCGCTGCTCGACACGACCCTCGACGACTGGCAGCAGATCATCGACGTCAACCTCACCTCCGTCTTCGCGCTCGCACAAGCCGCGGCAAGACGGATGCTCGCGGGAGACGGCGGCTCGATCGTTCTTCTCGGTTCGATGATGTCATTCGAGGGTGGCGTCAACGTGAGCGCGTATGCGGCGTCGAAGGGCGGCGTCGCACAACTTACGAAGGCACTATCGAACGAGCTCGCCGGACAGGGCATCCGGGTGAATGCGGTTGCTCCCGGCTACATCAAGACCGAGATGACGGATTCGCTCGAGGACTGGCGGCGGCGGGAAGTCGACGCCCGCATCCCCGCCGGCCGCTTCGGCACCCCGCAGGACGTTGCGGATGTCGTCGCATTTCTTCTCTCCGATGACGCGCGGTACGTGACCGGGGCAATGATCCCGGTCGACGGCGGCTATCTCGCTCGGTAGCCGCTCGATGTGACAGAATTCCCTGACCACACGGTCAGGAGGAGGGGAGCATGAGCCAGCGGGACGCAGACGTCGTTGTCATCGGTGCAGGTGTCGCTGGTCTTGTGGCGGCGTCCGATCTCGTCGCGGCAGGACGCGAGGTCGTCGTGCTCGAGGCACGGGATCGCGTCGGCGGCCGCCTCCTCAACACCGAGATCGGCGGCGAGCCGAACGAACTCGGCGGCCAGTGGATCGCCCCGTATCAGAGCGAGATGCATGCGCTCCTCGCCGACCTCGGGATCGAGAGCTTCCACGCCTACCGCGAAGGCGACAACCTCTACATCGACCCGGCAGGCGTGCTCCATCGATATGCCGCCGATGAGGAACCGCTGCCCGCGGTCTCGGCCGCCGAGTATCAGCAGGCGGTCGCGAAGCTCGACGCGCTCTGCGGGGCGCTCGATCCCGAGGCGCCGTGGGAGCACCCGCTGGCGACCGAGCTCGACGGCATCACGTTCGAACAGTGGCTCGCCGCCGAGGTCGACGACACGCTCGCGCGCGACTTCCTTCGCTCGAACATGGCCGGCGGCTACATGACGAAGCCGGCAGACAGCTTCTCGCTTCTCGGCGCCGCAGCGACGGTCGCGGGTGCGGGAAGCGTCGCGAACCTGTTCGAGCCCGACCTCTGCCTCCACTCCCGCATCGTCGGCGGCTCGCAGCTGATCCCGCTCCGACTCGCCGAGCGGCTCGGCGACCGCGTGGTCGTC
>JBKJVI010000027.1:0-22195 GCA_046590225.1 Gaiella sp.
ACGTAGCGAGCGCGGTCGGCGAGGATGCGGTCGTGCGACGTGGTCTCGGTAAGTGAGTTCATCGAGGGAGTATGACGCAGTTGCGCGCTCGATTCGCCCGTCGTCCTCGCATTGCGCAGGGCGCGTTCCTCATTCGACGTAGGAGCGCCGTTCGACGTATTGCGCGGCGGCCCCCGGCTATCTGCCACGATTGGCGCACGACGCATATCGTGCTCGTCGTTGATGACCAACCAGCGGGGAACCGCTGCCCGCGCCCTGCGACTACGATGTCTCCATCGCCGGAGTAGCTCAGCTGGTCAGAGCACGCGCCTTGTAAGCGCGGGGCCAAGGGTTCGAATCCCTTCTCCGGCTTTTCGAGGCGTTGTCCATCCGAGCAACGGTATAAGGTAGTTCGATGGAGCACCCGAAGCATGTTGGAGACCGCACGACGCTCGCAGTCATGCTCGCTCTGCATGACTCCGGTTACCACGTCGCAACCCCATTCGGCGAGAACACGCGCTATGACCTCATCCTCGATGACGGCGAACGGATGCTTCGCGTTCAGTGCAAGACCGGAAGAATGAGGCTCGGGGCAGTCGAGTTCGCAACTGCGAGTTCCTACGCTCATCATCCGAACGAGAAGCCGACGCAGCGCCACTATCTGGGGCAGGTGGACCACTTCGCCGTCTATTGCCGCGAGACGGGTGGCGTATACCTGATCCCGATCGACGCGCTCCCCCTCGATCGGGCGTATCTCCGCGTCACGGCCCCGCGGAACGGCCAGCGCAAGCGCATCCGGTACGCCTCGGACTACATCATCGCGCGGGTCGATTGACTCGCGGCCACGTCCGCTTCGGGCACGATCTTGACTGGATGATCTGGCCCCCGCGCCACCGCCCCGACACGAGCCCGGGTTGGCTGCCGCACGTCAATCGCTCGTACATCCGCCGTAGACGCTCGACCCATCGTCGCCGTACGCGGTGAAGACGTGCTCGAAGACGGCCTGCACCTTGGTGTCGTACAGCGGCCGCGGGTACGGATCGCCGGGGAGCTCGTCGAGGATGTCGCGGATCACGACGCGGACGTCGGCCATCGTCTCGGCCTTGCGTCGCCAGTCGAGCACGAGCTTGTCATGGAGATGCTCGAGGAGGCGCTTCGCCACGCCCTTCACGAGCACGAGCTCATCGTCTGTTAGCGCCGGCTCCGGCTTCGTGAGCAGGTCGAACACCGCAAGCTCCTCCTCGCTCATTCCTTCGGCGACCGCGCGTTGCTCCTCGGCCGAGAGATCGTGTGACAGCGTGATCAGCCGACGGATCACCTCCTCGATGTTGAGCGAACCGGCGTTGTACGCGTCGATCAGCTCCTCGATCCGCTCGACGAGATCGTGCCGCGTCGGGTTGCGTTGCGCCGCAGCGACAGCGCGGCCGCGAAGAAGCGATGCAAGTCGAGCGGCCTCCGTCCGCGGTCGGTCGGCGAAACGGGCCGTGAGCATGTCGAAGTCGACCTGCGAGAGGTCGACGAGCGAATCGGCCTCGGCCCCGGCGGCCGCACGGATCACGTACTCCTCGGCTCCGATACTGCGATCGAGCAGCGCGTCGACCGCATCCGCGACAATGGAGACGTCGGGTCGGTCTCCACGCGCGAGCTCCTCGAGGCGCTCGGCGATCACCCTGATCACCGCGACCGTCTCGCGCGCCGAGGCGGCAACGGGGTCGGGCAGCACCGCCTTGAAGAGCGCTCGAGCACGCCGAGACGCCGTGAGGAAGGACGCGCGCACGTCGTCGTCGATCAGCAGGGTCTCGACGGCGTCGTCGCGGAGGGCGATGAACGTGAACCCGGCGGCCACGCGTAGCTCGTCGAGATCGACGTCGTAGCGCTCGCAGAGCTCGTCGCACTCGCGAATCGCCTCGGCGAGCGCGGCGACGAGCTCGGCCTTGTCGGCGATGGGCGAGTCGATCCGGTCGTCGGACGCCGCGCCGTAGATCGCAAGCGCCCGCTCGAGATCGCGGAACACGCCGATGTAGTCGACGATCAGCCCGTTCTCCTTGGCCGGGAAGACGCGGTTCGCGCGGGCGATCGTCTGCATCAGCGTGTGGTTGCGCATCGGCCGGTCGAGATAGATCGTCGAGCAGCTCGGGGCGTCGAAGCCCGTCATCCACATCGCGCAGACGAACACGAGCCGGAGCGGATCGTCGGGATCCTTGAACCGCTCGTCGAGACGCTCCGCGAGCATCCGCGCGCGGTGGGGCCGGATGTCGAGCCCGGCCTGCTCCATCTCCGCGACCTCGTTCTGAGATTGGCTGACGACGACCGCCATGTCGGTCGTCCGGATCAGCTCGATCCGCGACGCGTGCCAGGGACGCTCGAGCTCGGGCAGCGCGTCGTGCTCGGCCCGTAGCTCCTCCAGGTACACGCCCCACTCCTCCCGCACGAGGCCGTACATCCGTACGGCGGTGCGCTTGTCGATCGAGACGAGCATCGCCTTGCCGTCGAAACCCCGTTGCACGAAGTGCCGCACGACGTCGCGTGCGATCGTCTGCAACCGCTCCGGTCGGCCGATCAGCGCCACCTCACGGCCGAAGCGACGAACCAGCAGGCCTTCCGCCGCCTCGTCGACCTCGGCCTCCTCGAGCACTTCGCTCAGCTCCTCGGCGAACGCCTCGTTGACGAGCTGCAGCTCGGGAATCCGGTTCTCGTAGTAGAGCGGCACGGTGGCGCCGTCGGCGATCGCGTCGCGGAAGTCGTAGATCGAGACGTACTCGCCGAACTCTCGTCTGGTCGCCTCTTCCCCGACGACGAGCGGGGTGCCGGTGAAGCCCATGAAGGCGGCGGCGGGGAGGGCGAGCCGCATGTTCGCGGCCAGCACGTCGTACTGCGTGCGGTGCGCCTCGTCGGTGATCACGATCACGTCGTCGCGCTCGGACAACACGGGCATCTCACGCTCGTCGCCGAGCAGCCGGAACTTGTGGATCAGCGTGAAGACATAGCGATGGTCGGCGCGCAGGAGCGTGCGCAGATGGTCTGTGTCCTCGGCGTGCACCGCCGCCTCGCGCGACACCGCACCCGCGTCGATGAAGGTGCCGTGGAGCTGCTCGTCCAGCTCCTTGCGGTCGGTAACCATCACGAACGTCCAGCCGCCCTCGAGCAGCCGCAGCACCTTCTGCGTGAACCACAGCATCGAGAGGCTCTTGCCGGATCCCTGCGTGTGCCAGAAGACGCCGAGTCGCTTGTCGCCGGTGGCGCGGATGCGATGGAGCGCCTCGATCGCCGCGTTCACGCCCTGGAGCTGGTGGTAGCGGGCGACGGTCTTCACGAGGCCACCCGGCTGCTCCGAGTACGCGACGAAGTGCTCGACGAGGTCGAGCAGGCGCGCGGGCTCGCAGGTGGCACGGATCGCCGTCTCGAGCTCGACCCTGCCGCGGGTACCGTCAGCGTCGATCTGGCGCCACTCGCCGAAGTGCTCCCACCCGGCGAAGCTCGCACCGACCCGTGCCGCTGAGCCGTTCGAGAGGATGACGAACGCGTTCGGCCAGAACAGCTCGGGGATCGTGTCGCGATAGTCGGCGAGGTTCTCGTCGAAGGCGGCGCGAACGGGTCGGCCGGGCTCCTTCAGCTCGAGCAGCACGAACGGGATCCCGTTGACGTAGAGCAGCACATCGAGCCGTCGCGTCCAGAGGCCGGTCTTGAGCCACACCTGGTTCGCGGCGAGCCAGTCGTTCCGCTCCGGCTCGCGCCAGTCGACGAAGGCAACCCGAGCGGTCTCCTCGCTTTCGTCCGTGCGCCAGGTGGCGCGGTAGCCGTCGCGGAGGAGGTCATAGACCTCGCGGTTCGCGCGTGTGCGATCCATGGTCGACCGGTCGCGAGTGAGAGCGGTGAGTGCCTCCTCGCGCTGGTTCTCCGGGACGTCCGGGTTCAGGTGCGCGAGTGCCGCTCGGAGCCGATGGGGAAGCACCACGTCGGCCCGGCTGTCACGGCTGAGCGTCCCCTCGGGTCCAAACGTCTCCTCGAACGCGCTCGTGGTCGTCCAACCGAGCTCGGCGAGCAGGGCGAGCGCGGGCTGCTCGACCAGTGCGTCCTCGCTGAACGAGTCGGGGCTCAGTGGATCCTCCTCACTGCGTGCCTCGCGGCATTCGCTCGACCGAGCCGAGATCGCGTTCGAAGCGGTCGAGCAGCTCGAACAGACCGACACACTCCCAGGCCCGGTTGCGTTTCCCGATGCTTCGCTGCTTTAGAACACCTGCCTGCTCGAGTCGGAGGATCGTCTGGCGTGCTCGCTCGTCGGTGCCGCCGAGCAACTGCGCTGCGATGCGGACGTTGACGATGGGTTGCCCGGGGAGCAGCAGAATCAGCTGCCGCGGTCCGGAGTTCCGGCGAGGGTCGCCGGCCTTCGCGATCCAACGCTCCTGGAGCCCGGCGACGGCGGCTGCGAATTCGACCGCGCCCTCCGAGGATCGCTGGAGTGCGTCGATGAAGACCGCGAACCAATCCTCCTCGTCGCCTTTCCGCCAGCTGGTCAAGCCTGCGATGTAGCGGTCGGCGTGGCCGGCGAGCACGAGGCTGACCGGCGGCAGGTACAGCGGTGCAACGCCACGACGGCGGAGGATCGTGAGGATGAGCGTGCGTCCGACGCGGCCGTTGCCGTCGTGGAACGGATGGATCGTCTCGAACTGCGCATGCGCGATTGCGGCCTGGATCGCGGCCGGGACATCGACTCGGTTGCAGAACTCACAGAGGTCGTCGAGCAACGCCGGCACGAGATCGTGCGGTGGCGGGATGAACTCGGCGCCGCGTGGGCTCATGGCGGCGCCGCCGATCCAGTTCTGCTCCTCGCGGATGATGCCGCCGAGGTGCTCGTCGCGGGTTCCGGCGAGCAGCGTCCGGTGGACGTCGACGAGGTCAGCGCGAGTGAGCTCGGCAGGCTGGGTCGCCCGGTCGACAGCGAGCTCGAGAGCAGCAATGTTGGCGAGCACTCCTTGCGCAGTCGGATCGCGACCGTCCTCCGAGAAGGCGGCCCGAGCGAGCCGTCGGTGTGAGAGCACGAGCCCTTCGATCCGAGACGACGCGACCGACTCTGCGCGAAGCAGCTGCCGTGCGAGCGCCTCGAACGGGAGGCCATCCGGTGGGTCGTCGGAGAGATCGCGGCACGCCTGCTCGGCGTCGCTCGCCGCGGCTGCGATGTGCGAGGAGAGGGCGAAGTCCGCCTCCCCGATCCCGGCAGGGACGTACGCCTTGTACGCAAAGCCGCGCTTCGCTCGCCGTCCACCGGGTTGATCGAGTCGCGACTCCCAGTGCCGCTCGACGAGCCGGCCACGGGACGAACGGGCAAGAAGATTGGTCGCCATGTGCTTTACCCAACTTTATCATACGAAGTTTGGATATGGAAGCAGTGAGCCCCTATTTCTAGAGGGCGTCCGGACGTTCTAGAGGGCGTCCCGGTCGAGCAGCGCGTCGAGGTCCAGGTGGGAGACGTCGATCGCGCCCGTCACGAGCTTCGGGAGGAGGAGGTCGCGCAGCGATCGCAGGTGTTCGGCGGCCTCTGCCAACGTGGTCAGCTCTTCACGAACAGGAACCACCAGTTCGACGAATCCGCCGACCACACCAGGTGGAGGCTGGAGGATTAGACCATCCTCCATGACCTTGGCACTGATGGACTTCCGGGTTGTTCCGGTCGATGCTCCAAGAACAAACTCCTGATACGCGTCGGCGGACACTACGAAGTAGAAGTAATACGGATCGAGCCACTGAGCTATCGGCCGAAGTCGAACGAGATAGGAAGCGAAGACGGCATCGACTTCACGCTCGACGAATCCGATCTTCCCTGGGTCAGCCATACGAGCAACGACCACGTCACCTCTCGCTAGTCGAAAGCGACCCGGTACACCGGGCGAGCAATGGGGAACTTCGGGCCAGCTGATGTACGAGCGCTTGTTGATATCCGTGACGCGAAGGAACTTTGGGCCTTCCGGCGACCGTGTCGCAGAGTCGGTGAACCCATACTGCGTGTCCGCAATCGTGCCGAGCCTTACTACCTCCCATCCAGCGGGAATCGCTCCGAGAGACGAGTCGACAAGGGCGTCGTCCTCGTGGCCGGGGTAGCGGAAGTGTACGAACCACTCCCGGTAGATCGCCTGCGCCATCTGCTCGAGCAGCGCGATCCGCCGCCGGTTGTTCTCGATCAGGTCGTCGATCGCGTCGAGAATCTCCGCTATTCGCCGCTGAGTGTGAGTGTCCGGAATAGGAACCCTCACGCTCACGATCCGCTCGGGAGCAGTGTGTCTCACCTTCGATCCCGTGGCAGTAGCTCGGAGCTGTGTCCGCACACCAGTCGAGTTGAGGAGGTGATAGACGAACCGGAGATCGAGCGCGACGGAGTCCTCGATGGAAACGAGACCTATCCGCTGGTTATGAAGGTAGGTATCGTCGGTGGGGATGGTGGCGGAACTGCCAAGGAGGCCGTGAGCCTGCTCGGTCATCGCGACCACCACGTCTCCCCTCTTGAGGACGTAACCTTTTGGCAACGGGCCGTCGTAGAACTTTTCCGCGCCCGACTTTGGCTTGAAACCGCCAGCGTCATGAAAGTTCCCGGGTGTCAGGACAATATGCGAGGCCGCATGGCAGAAGTACTCGCTCTTGAACGCAAATCCATGCTTCACGGTTATGGCATCGCCCAAGCGGAACTCGCGCCACTCGCTCACGCCCCGAGAATCCCCCGCACCGCGGCATCCACCTTCCGCCGCAGCGCCTCCGCCTCATCCGACAGCGCCGTGAACTCCCCGTGCAGCGCCGCGAGCCGCTCGGCGAACAACCCGTCATCGGCCTCCCCCGCCGCGACGCCGACGTAGCGGCCCGGGTTGAGGCTCCAGCCCTGCGCCTCGATCTCGGCCACCGTAGCAACCTTGCAGAGGCCCGGCACGTCCGCGTAGCCACCCTCCGGGAAGCGCTCGGCCATCAGCTCCGCCGAGCCCGCGGCCGTCTCCGGCTCCTCGCCGCGGTACAGCCGCACGACGTTCGCGAGCAACTCGATCTGCTCGGGCAGGAAGTCGCGGTGCGCACGGTCGATCTGACGGAAGACATTGCGCGCGTCGAGAAAGAGCACCTGATCCTCGCGCGGCGTGCTGCGCTTGCCGCGGTCGAGGAACCAGAGCGTCACCGGCAGCGTGACGCTGTAGAAGAAGTTCGAGCCGATCGCGATGATCACGTCCACCGAGCGCTCCTCGATCAGCTGTCGGCGGATCTCGGCCTCGCTCGAACGCGCGTCGGAGGCGGAGTTCGCCATCACGAACCCGGCACGGCCCGTCTCGTTCAGCGCCGAGTGGAAGAGCTGGATCCAGAGATAGTTGCCGTTGTCGCCTCGCGGAAGCCCGAAGGGGAAGCGGCGGGTGTCGCCCTCGAGCTTCGCCTTGTCGATCCCGTTGACGTTGAACGGTGGGTTCGCCATCACGAAGTCGAACTGGCCGACCGCGTCGTGGAGATCCTCGTAGTAGCTGTTGCCCTGGCGGATGTCGCCCGAGAGGCCGTGCAGCGCGAGGTTCATGCGCGCGAGCGGAACGGTCGCCTCCTTCTGCTCCTGCCCGTAGACGGAGAGGTCTCGCGTCGGCGAGCCCTGATGGCCGGCGACGAACTTGGCGCAATGGACGAACATCCCGCCCGAGCCGCAGGCGGGGTCGTAGACCTTGCCGTGGAACGGCTCGATCACCTCCACGATCAGTCGCACGATCGACTGCGGCGTGAAGAACTCGCCGCCGAGCCGACCCTCGCTCGAGGCGAAGTTCGTGAGGAAGTACTCGTAGATGAGCCCGAACGCGTCACCCGAGAGCTGACGGGGGAGCGGTGCGAAGAGGCGGATCAGCTCGACGAGCGTCGACTTCTCGAGTTTCGCGTAACCGCGCGGCAGAACGCCGCGCAGGTCGGTGTTGATCGCCTCGACCGCGTCCATCGCGACGTCGACGTTGCGGCCGACGTCCTCCCATTCGGCCCGGTCGACGAGCCACGAGAGCCGCGCGTTCTCGGGCACGAAGACGACGCCGAGCGCGCGGTAGTCGTCGGCGCTCGCCGGCCGCCGATCGGTCGACTTCGCCTCGACCTCCGGTCGCACGGCGTCGAAGCGGTGCTCGGCAAACGCCAGGAAGATGAGCCCGAGTACGGGGTCGCGATACTGCGCCGCGGTCAGCGTCGAGTTGGCGCGCAGCTCGTCGGCCGCGGCCCAGAGCGCGCGCTCGAGCTCGGCGAGGTCTGTCTGGCCCATCGACGAGACAATAGGCCAACCGCAGCATGGGCAGCCTACGCGTCAGGAACCGGCACCTACTGTGGACGCGAGGTAGACGCCGAGCTTGGCGAGCGTCTGCTCCCGAGTGCCGGCGGACGCAGGCCATAGATCAGCTGGCGCACGTCGGCGATCATCGTCTGCACCTGTTCAGTCGCCGAGACGAGTGCGTCTCCGCATTCGTGACGGTGATCGGGACACATTCGGGACATCCGCCACTGGTGGAGGGACACGGGCGGGCTGCGGCTGCGCGACGCCGGGCGGCGCGACTTCGATCCGCTCGCTGAACTCGATTCCGACCTCGACGGAGCGTCGCACAGGGCAGCTCGCTGCGACCTTCTCGAGGCGCGAGAGCTGCTCGACGGTCAGAGCACCGGACACCCTGATCGTGATGTCGGCCTGACGAGGCGTCGCGTGGTGGTCATAGTCCACAGCGACGGTGACCTCACCGAGATCCCACTGCTTCGTCCGCGCGTACATCACCAAAACGGTCGAGACGCAGCTGGCCAGCGCAGCCACGAGGAGCTCGTGCGGCGCCGGTGCAGTGCCCTCACCACCGACGGCCACAGGCTCGTCGGTGGTGAGGTGGTGGCGACCGTCGATCACGATCTCCTGTCGGAGCGAGCCCGGGATCGATCGCGCGGTCGCTGAGAGGTTCACGAGTGTCCAAACCGTACGTCGGGAAGAACGCGGTCGAGCCACCGCGGCAGCCCCCACGCCCACGTCCCGAGCAGCCGCAGCGAGACGGGGATGAGAACAAGCCGGATCAGGAGCGCATCGAGGAGAACCGCGACGCCGAGAATGACGCCCATCTCCTTCGGCGGGAGCGGCCCCGAGAGCGCGAACGTGAGGAACACGGCAACCATCACAGCGGCGGCGGCGAAGATGACGCGCCCGGAGTGCGCGAGCCCACCGACCATCGCTTCCTTCGGATCGTGGTTGCGGTCGTAGTGCTCCTTCGCCGAGGAAAGCAGGAACACCGTGTAGTCCATCGAGATCGCGAAGATCATCGCGAAGAAGAACACCGGCCCCCAGGCGTCGATGAACCCCTGCGACTCGAAACCGAGGAGCCCGGATCCGTGGCCGTCCTGGAAGACCAGCCGCGCGACGCCGAATGCCGCACCCACCGCGAGGAGATTCGTGACGACCCCAACCGCTGCGATCACCGGTGCCTGCAGAGCGAGCAGGAGCAAGAGGAATCCAAGCACGAGCACGACGCCGATCACGAGCGGAGTCTTTGCGGCAAGTGCTTGCTCGAGATCGTGATTCTCGGCGGTTGCTCCTCCGAGGATCACGCCGACCGGGAGGCCGGCCCGGAGACGGTCGATCGTTGCACCGACAGCGGAGCTCGAGGGATCCGTGTTGGGGACGACCTGCACGAGCGCCAGCCCGTCGGAGCCGGTCTGCACGGGCATCACGCGTGCGATCCCGGCGTCGTTCTTCGCGAAGACAGCCGCCTCCGCGACACCCGCGGCCGGCCCGACGATCTGCAGCGCGCCGGGCGCGCCCTCGCCGAATGCGGCCTGGACGAGCTCATATCCCTGCCGCGAGGTGTCGTTCTGAGGCACGACCTTGATCGACGGCATGCCCGTCCTCAATCCGAGTACCGGTAGAGCGAGGACGACGAGAATCGCGAGAGCGGCCGTTCCGAAGAGCACGGGGTGCCGCCAGAGGCGCTCCGCCCAGGCGGCGAACGCCGGCGAGCGGTGCTCACCGGAGTGCACCCACTTGAGCGACAGCCGATCCACCCTCGGGCCGAGCTTCGCGAGCACCGCAGGCAACAACGTCATGGTCGCGAGCAGCACGAAGAGCACCGAGACCATGATCCCGAGCGCCATCGAGCGGAACGCCGGGCTCGGCACGAGCATCACGGCCGAGAGGGAGATGAGGACGGTCGCGCCGGAAAAGAGCACGGCCTTTCCGGCCGTGTCCATCGTCACGGCAACGGCGTCACGCGCGGACAGCTTCGAGCCGAAGAACGCTCCACGGAATCGGTGCACGACGAACAGTGCGTAGTCGATCCCGAGCGCGAGCGCGAACATGAGGGCGAAGTTCATCGCCCAGATCGAGATGTCGAAAAACTTCGTGCCGATGTACAGCGTTCCCGCAGAGGCGATGAGCCCGAGGATCGTCAGCATGAGCGGCAGGCCGGCTGCAACGAGCGACCCGAAGGCGAGCATTAGGATGATGAGCGTCACGGGCCACGAGAGCAGCTCGGACTTCATCATCGCGCTGCGGTTGGCCTCGTTGAAGTCCGACCACATGCCGGAGGCTCCGGTCAGGCTCACCTCGACGCCGTTCGCTCCGGCCGTCGTGAGGTCTTCCTTGAGATCCGTGGCGGCCGCAACCATCGCGGTCGTCGAGTCGTTCGCGCCCGCACTGACGATCGCCGTGTGCCCATCCCGAGAGATCGAGAAGCCCTCGCGCGGCAGCGCCACCGAGGCGACCCGTGGGTCGCCTCGAAGAATGGCAGCCGCTCGGTCGATCGTGGCGGCAAACGCCGGGTCGCCGACCCTGGCGTCAGGCGAGTGGACGACGACCATCAGAGCTGCGCTCGACTGGCCGCCGAAGTTGGCATCGATCAGCTCTCGCGCCTGAACCGACTGCGAGCCGGACGCCTCCCAGCCCGCGCCCGAGAGCGCAGTCTCGACGCGCGGCGCGAGAACACCGAGGCCGACTGCGAGGACGAGCCACGCAACGAGCACGGAGCGAAAGTGGTCGGCCGTCCAGGCTCCGAGCCGACCGATCGGGCCGAGAGTGGTCATCGCGGACACCCCCGTTGGACGTGAAAGAGCCGCTCGATCACGAGTGATGCGGGGCACGCTCCCGTGACGACGAACAGCCACTGGCTGACGCCGACGAAGACCGCGAGCACAAGGAACCACGGTGAGACGAGGAGGGCAAGCGCAACGCTGATGAGCGTGACACCGCCAGCCATGGCGAAGAGCACTCGCTCGAGGGGCCACGAAGAGGTGGTCATCGTCCTGCCCCCTCGAAGATCGCGTTCAGCTCGGCGACCTGACGCTGCACGCTGCCGCAGACCGTCTCACAGAGCTCGAAGACGCCGACGTCAACGACGCGGTAGTAGACCTGTGTGCCCTCCTTGCGGCGGGCGACGATGCCGGCGTCGTGAAGGACGCCGAGGTGCTTCGAGACATTCTGTTGCGATGCGCCCACCGCATCGGTGAGCGCCAGCACCGTCGCCTCGCCGAGACGGAGCTGGTCGAGCAGCTTGATGCGCATCGGCTCGCCGATGACCCGGAAGCGTCGAGCAATCAGCTCCACGAGCTCGTCGGGAAGTGGGTGGGGTAGCGATGGAGCGTCTCCCGTTGCCATGTGATCTCCTCTTGTGCTCGAAGGGTTGACAGCACTATACACAACTCTGTGCTTGTAGAAGGTACGTAGTTGTTACTGATCGGGATTGCATCATGCCCCGGACGCGCGCGCGCTATCGTCGAGAGACACTTGCCGTACTGATGCAGGTGTCCACGGAAGGTGACGCGTGATGGCAAAGAGAATCGTGATCCTGGGCGGCGGCACCGGCGGCACGCTGATGGCAAACCGCCTGCGCAAGCTCTTCGACAGGGACGAGGCCGAGATCGCTGTCGTCGACAAGGATGACCGACACGTCTACCAACCAGGCCTTCTCTTCGTTCCCTTCGGTCTTGCGAGCATCGACGAGATCGTCCGCCCCAGGGCGCGCCAGCTCCACAAGGGCATCTCTTTCCACGAAACGGGAATCGACCACGTCGAGCTCGACGCCGACGTTGTGCACCTCGACAACGGCACCACGCTCCCCTACGACGTCCTCATCATCGCCACGGGAACCCATCTCCAACCCGAAGAGACCGAGGGCATGACCGGCCCTGGCTGGATGGAGAAGATCTTCACGTTCTACACGCCGGAGGGTGCAGCAGGACTCGCCGAGGCGCTCAACGATTTCGACGGTGGCAAGCTCGTGATCAACTTCATCGACCTGCCGATCAAGTGCCCGGTCGCACCGCTCGAGTTTGCGTTTCTCGCCGACTCGTACTTCCACGAGTGCAACGTCCGAGACAACGTCGAGATCACCTTCGTGACACCGCTCGACGGCGCCTTCACCAAGCCGGTTGCCTCCGAGCTGCTCGGAAATCTCCTCACCGAGAAGGGCGTCGAGCTCGTCACCGAGTTCAATACGGGCGAGGTGGACGGTGCAGGCGGACGACTCGTGAGCTACGACGACCGAGTGGTTCCATTCGATCTCCTCGTGACGATCCCACTCCACGGAGGAGCCGACTACGTCAATCGCTCCCCAGGGCTCGGTGACGCTCTCGGCTTCGTCCCCACCGATCCTGCGACGCTGCAGTCGAAGGCACGGCCCAACGTGTTCGCTCTGGGTGACGCGACGAACGTGCCGACATCGAAGGCGGGCTCCGTGACACATTTCGAGGGCGAGCTGCTGACGGACAACGTGCGGCGGTTCCTCGCCGGGGAGCCTCTCGACGCCTCGTACGATGGGCATGCAAACTGCTTCATCGAAACGGGGTTCGACAAGGCTCTCCTGATCGACTTCAACTACGAGACGGAGCCGCTTCCCGGGCGCTATCCAGGCTCCCTCGGGCCGATGCAGCTCTTGCACGAATCACGACTTAACCACCTGGGAAAGCTGATGTTCCAGTGGATGTACTGGCACGTCCTGCTTCCCGGCCGGGAGATCCCGGGGATCTCCCCCCGGATGACGATGGCCGGCAAGAAGGCCGTCGAGACCAACACCTGAGCGCCGAAAGGACATGATGGCAACGATCGAGATGACAGGAATCGACAGGGATCCGGAAGGATTCCTCACAGATCCGGGCCAGTGGAACGAGGACGTGGCCGAGACGATCGCGCACGAAGCCGGAATCGCCGAGCTGACGGCGCGTCACTGGCTCGTCGTGAACTACATGCGTGACACCTATCTCTCGACCGGGCAGGCCCCCTCGATCCGCGCGCTCGGCAAGGAGTCCGGGGTGCAGATCAAGGAGCTGTACGTGCTCTTCCCCAAGGGCCCCGCAAAGCTCGCCGCCAAGATCGGCGGCATCCCCAAGCCACACGGCTGTATCTAGGAGGCAACGATGACGACAATGACAGACCATGATCTCGAGCAGCTCGTCACGCCCGAGGCCACGGAGAAGCCTAAGCCGATCGAGAAGGTCTCGATCGTCATCTCCAAGGGCTCCCTGGAGGGCATCTATCCCGGCCTGATCATGGCCAACGGCGCCCGTATGGAAGGGATGGAGGCAAACGTGTTCTTCACCTTCTTCGGCCTCGACGCGATCACGAAGAAACGACAGGCTCACATCAAGGTCGCGACGGTCGGGAACCCCGGCATGCACATCCCGACCCTCGTCGGCGCCATTCCCGGCATGTCCTTCATGGCGACGAAGATGATGTCGCGGAAGATGGAGAAGCTCGACATTCCGCCCATCCCCGAGTTCGTCGAGATGATCGCCGACTCCGGCGCAGGCGTCTACGGCTGCAAGGCGACGGTCGACATGTTCGGCCTCTCCGAGGACGACTTCGCCCCGCACGTCACCGGTGTGATCACGGTCGGCGAGTTCTACGAGAAGGCCGCCGGCGGCGAAATCGTCTTCACCTAGGTAGGAGCAGCGGGCCGTCGATCGGGCGGCCCGCACTCCCTCGGGGCCAAAGCTCCGCTCGCGCCCGTGATCCCGGGTCAGTGTGCTCGTTGCCGCGTTCGTCCATTTCCGCGAAAAGCTCGTATCATGAGAGGGCTGCGGCGGTTGGCCCGCGCCGCGTCGTAACAGCTCAGGGGGAGAGAACATGGGGAGGATGATCAAGAGACTCGCGCTCTTGCTGGTCGCTATCGCTGCGACCTTGGCGTTCGTGGGATCGCTGCAGGCAGAAACCTCGAAGGGCCCCGGGCGGAACCTCGAGCCGTTCCAGTGGACGAAGGTGTACGACGGGCCGCCCTCGGCTGAGACGCCTGGCTGGACGGGCCGCGCCGGCCTCCAGGCCGTCGAGTTGCGCAATCGGCTCTACATCATGGGCGGCCGGACGCCAGCCCCTGACTTCATCGGCGGCAATCCGTTCCGCAGCACCCTCTGGAACGACGTCTGGGAGAGCCGCGACGTCGGCAAGTCATGGACGAAGCTCCCGACGCCGACTGGCTCGAGCATGTGGTCGGAGCGGGCCTACTTCCAGGCAGTGACGAAGGGTGGCGCGATGTTCGTGCTCGGCGGCCAGAATCTGAGGAGCGGCCCCCCGCCGACGTGCGGGTTCCCACCCGTGGGCCAACCACCGGTCTTCAGCTGCTCGGACTTCTACAACGACGTCTGGCGCTCGAACGACGGGACGAACTGGGAGCGGCTCGAGGGACGCGGCGAGAGATGGAAGGAGCGCGCCGGCCTGAGCGCAATCGAGTTCAAGGGCTGGATCTACGTCCTCGGCGGCGGCTACGGCGATGACTTCGCGATCGGCGGTGGCGTGACCCGCGAGTTGTTCAACGACGTGTGGCGCTCACGCGACGGCAAGACCTGGGAACGCCTCACCGAACACGCCCCGTGGTCGCCCCGAGCTGGCGCCGCGGTTCTGGAGAAGAACGGGTACATCTACCTCCTCGGTGGCGAGAACGGGTTCTCCTGTCCTTCCGGAGGATTGTGCTCCTACTACAACGACGTGTGGCGTTCGCGAGATGGCGCCAACTGGGAGCTCGTGACGATGAATGCCGACTGGAGCGCTCGTCCGGGGCACCAGTGCCAGGTCCTCTTCGATACGATCGTCTGCTTCGGCGGCTTCGGCTTCCCGACCGACCTGAGCGGTCAGGTTGCAGCTCACCCCGTCGACGTCTGGGTGAGTCGCGACGGAGCGAGCTGGGAGAAGCTGGAGACCGGACCGTGGAACGCGACCGATTCGGCCAACGTGAAGTACGACTTCGATTCTCTCGTCGTGACCGGTGGACCGGGCGGCATGCCGCCGTCGATCTACACGTTCGGCGGCGATAGAGAGGCATCGTTCATTGCACCGGATCCGACCCTGGTAGACGACGACGTCTGGCGCTTCTCGCCGCCCTGGGGGGCAAAGAAGTAGCTGAAGCACCCGCTGTTCCCGGGCCACCCGGCCCGGAAACAGCCACCCGCCCGAACCTCTGACCCACGTCGTCGCCGCGGCCCTTATCGCTCGCTCAGCGGTGTGTTCTCGATGTCGAACAGGTGCGGATCCACACCAACCGCGATGCGCTCCTCCCCTGCGTTGTAGGTGTCCAAATCGTCGTTCTCGACCGACTCCCTCGGATCGTTTCTCTGACGCTTCGCCTGCGCCCGCGCCGCGCGAACACCGGCGGTCATGCTGTGCCACATGTGGTCGTCTCCGATCAGCTCGATGAACCCTGCGCGCTTCAACACCTCGCGCTCGCGTTGGAAGACGCGAACGAAGTAGAGTTCGATTCCCTCGTCGCGCAGATCGAACAGCAGCTCCGTGAGCATGTCGACGCTCGTCACGTCGATCTGGTTCGTCGACTCGAGATCGAGCACAACCGCCCGAAGGTCGTCGGAGGCGTGGACGGCCGACATCACGATGTCCTTCAGGTGGGCGGCGTTTGCCCAGAAGAGCGGCGCGTCCGGGCGGAGAACGAGGACGCCCCAAAATGTCCGCCGCTCCGGATGACGAGCGACGCTTCCCCAGGCCGCCTTCTCGCCGCCGATCTTTCCCATTACATCGATTTCGAGTCGCGCCGAGCGATAGACGATCGCGAGCAGAGACAGAGCCACCGCCGCCACGAGACCGTAGAACGGCCCTGCAACAATCACACCGACCAGACCTGCCATGGCTGCGATGAAGTCTGCCCTCCTAATGCGGCGGTAGCGGCGAATCGCCGCCACATCCATGAGTCCCCACACGGCGTTGACGACGACGGCGGAGAGAACGGCGAGCGGCAGATCCGACAGCGCGCCCGTGAGAAAGACGAGCACCACACCGACGAGGGTCGCGGTGATGAGTCCGGTGACCTGGGTCCGACTCCCGGAACGCTCAGCGGCAGCGGTCTTCGAGAGGCTTCCTGCCACAGCAAGCCCACCGGAAAGACCGGCGGCCACGTTCGCAACGCCTGCTCCGAGCAGCTCCTGATTGGAGTCGACCTCGTAGTTGTCGCGAAGTGCGAAGGTTCGCGCTGCACTGAGTCCCTCGGCTGCAGCGACGAGCGCGACCAGCGCGCCCGCCGAGATGATCGGCCCGAAGTCCGCGATCGGGATTCCGGGAAGACCAAGCGACGGAGCCCCCCGGGGACGTCTCCGACGACGGCGACCCCGCGGCCGCTGAGTTCGAGCGCGTTCGAAAGCCCGATCCCCGCGACGACAACAACGAAGCTCCACGGCAGTTGAGGAACGAGCTTCCCACCCCCGAATAGCACGAGCAGAGTCACCGCGGAAACGAGCACCGTGGTGCTCTCGATCTGACCGAGATCGACAATGGTGTGCCACGCGCGCACGAGAGCTGTGTCCCCGACGTCCGGGAACCCGAGCAGCACATGGATCTCGCCAACAATGATCGTCAACGCAAGGCCGAAGACGAACCCGGTCACGATCGACTTCGAGAGGAACTCCGCGAGCCACCCGACCCGCAGGAGGCCGGCAATCGCGAGTGTCAGCCCGGCCACGATCGCGATCGCCGTCGTCAGCGCGACAGCGCGCTCCTGATCGCCATTCGCGAGCCCCGCGACGAGCGATCCCGAGACCACGGCTGCCGTCGATGCATGACCGACGACGAGGTTCGGCGACGATCCCAACACCGCATAGGCGACGAGAGCGAGCGGCACCGCATACAGGCCGACCTGGAGCGGCACACCGGCAATTGCCGCATATCCGAGTGCCTGCGGCACGACGAGCGCCGTGACGACGAGCGCCGCCAGGAGGTCGCCGGGGAACATCCGCTCTCGAGTACGAGAGAATCCAGGTGAGAGCGGGGGGCGCGCGGAGTCAGGAGTCGCCACGCTCGCTGGGCATCACCACGGCCGGCTGACCCACCGACCATCGACATCCTGCGACCTTAGAGGATGTCTCGATCTGGTGTACAGCTGGATAATCGGGGAGTGTCGAGCTCCCCGATCGCTCGCGCTAGGCGGGCACAGCGCGCGTTGCCTGGTGCTGCACGATCTTGCGTTTCACGCGCTGCAGCGCGTTGTCGATCGTCTTCGTGTCGCAGTCGAGCTCAACCGCCATTGTGTCGTAGGACTTGCCGTCGAGGTAGAGACGAAGGGCATCTGACTCGAGCGACGACAGCGTTGTCCCGAGGCACCCGACGAGACTCTGCAGCTCCTCGGTCGAGATCACGCAGCTAGCGGGATCGTTCGTGCCGGGGCCGGGGAGTGCGTCGCCGAGCGTGCAGTCGCCGTCGTTCTCCTGGCCGGCCGGCGTGTGGCTGAACGACACGTAGGTGTTGAGCGGCGAGTGCTTGAACCGCGTCGCCGTCTTGATCGCCGTGATGATCTGCCGTGTCACGCACAGCTCGGCGAATGATCGGAAGGACGTCTCCTTGTCGTGGCGGAAGTCGCGCATCGCCTTGTAGAGACCGATCATCCCCTCCTGGATCAGGTCGTCCGCATCTCCACCCGCGAGGAAGTAGCTGCTCGCCTTCAGCCGCACGAAGCCGTGGTAGCGGCGCATGAGCTGATCGAGCGCTTCCTGATTCCCGTTCCGCGCCTTGAGGACGAGCTGCAAATCCTCAAGTTCACGTTGAAGCTTCTGTGGAGTCTTCGGGGCGAGAGCGGTGCGGGGGGACATCGATTCTCCCTGTCCTAGCGGTTTCCGAGGGTATGGGCGGTGGGATCGACCGAAGTCTCACCCTGTAGTTGAGGGAGAACCTAGCACCTTCTTGCACGCGTTACAACCCCTTTGCAAACTTTGCACTGTGATTAGAACAGGTGTTCGTATTGATGCCGACCTCAGCCTGGCACCCGCGTTGGCGCTCCGGGCCCGAACGCATCAGAGCCCGCGGCGAAGCCGTTCGAGGCGCTCTCGCGTCTCCGGGTCGATCCGGTCACGCACCCGAGAGGCTGCGTCCTCGGAGTGGCTCGGGCTCTCGAGATCGTGCAGGAAGGTCGCCGACGAGACCTTGCGCACCTCCTGGCCCGACGTGCCGCGGACTGCCGCATCCGACGAGACGAGGCACACTCGCTCGCCGTGTCGATGCTCGGCGGCAAGACGCTCGAGCAGCGTGTCGGCGTGCGGGGCGTACCGGACGGAGAGCCGGCCGAGCTCGTGCTCTTCTCCGTGGCCATCGAAGACGACGACGCCTCGCGCCCCGTTCATCGCCACGAAGCTCGCGAGCTCGTCGGTCAACTCCCGTACGTCAGCGTGCCGGCCGGCGTGGAGCAGGTTGTACCCGTCGAACAGGTAGAGGGTCGGCTCGGGCATGCACCCATCGTACGGGGCCGTTCCGGCGCCGGGATGAATCCAGGCGCCCGCATCCCATCTACGGTAGCGCCTGGACGCTTCAGCCAGGCGCCGGACGCACCGACCGCTGCCGCCGCGCCTCGTACAGCAGCACCGCCGCCGCGACGCTGACATTGAGCGATTCGACGCCGGCGGCGAGCGGAATCGAAACGGTGGCATCGCAGGTCTTGCGCACGAGCGGCCTCACACCCTTCCCCTCGGCCCCGAACACGAGCGCAACGCCGCCGGTGAGGTCTGCCTGCCACATCGTCTGCTGCGCATCCGCGGTCGCCGCGTACGACCAGAGATCGTCCCGCTTGATCTCGGCGAGGTACCGGGCCAGGTTCGGCACGACCGCGACCGGGAGATGCTCCACCATCCCCGCCGACGACCGGCATACCGCCGGTGTCACCTGAACCGAGCCGTGTGCGGGAACGATCACTCCGGTCGCCCCAGCTCCTGCAGCGGATCGGATCACGGCGCCGAGATTCCTCGGATCGGTGACCTGATCGAGACAGGCAAGGAGCGGCGTGCCCTCGGCCGCGAGCACCCAGGGGTCGGCGTACGGGTATGGGCCGGCCCAGGCGACGACACCCTGGTGGTCAGGGCTCTCCGCTGCCTCGGTCAGCTCGCGCTCCTTGACGACGCGCGGGCGAGGCCCCTCCCCGAGCCAGTCGAGTGACTCGGCAGCCCGCTCGGAGACCCACAGCTCGAGCACCTCTCGGCGCCCGCGCATGGCCTCTCGCACCGCATTCCGGCCAAAGATCAGCTCGCGTGTCACGAGGCGGGGACGAGGTCGAAGCCGTCAGGCACATCACGGACTTCCCAGCCGGCGCGCGCTATCTCGTCACGCAGTCGATCCGCCTTCGCGAAGTCGCGGGCAGCGCGTGCGTCGACGCGCGCCCGTGCGAGCGCCGTCACCTCGCCGGGTACCTCGACGGAATCGCCCAACTCGCCGAGCCCAAAGATGGCGAGCCCACGCCGAAGCTCGACGAGCGCCCCCTCCCGAGCCCAGCGGTGAAGGATCGCGAGCGCAGCCGGTGTGTTGAAGTCATCGTCGAGAAGCGTGGCGAAGGCGTTCCAGTCACCTTTCGACCTCGTCTCGCCACGGAGAGCGTTGCGCAGGCTCTCGACCTGCACGCTCGCAGCGGTCATCGCCTCGTGCGAGAACTCGAGCGGCTTGCGCCAGTGGCCGGTCATGAGAAAGAGAAGCGCAGTCTCCCGCCCCCACTCCGCGATCACGTCCTGAATCGTCGCCACAGGCCCGGCCGATTTGGACATCTTCGCGCCGACGAACCGCAGCAGGCCGTTGTGCATCCAGATCTTCGCGAACGGCCGGCCGACCGCGAGCGACTGGGCGCGTTCGTTCTCGTGGTGAGGAAAGACGAGGTCGAGACCTCCGCCGTGGATCAGGAACTCCGGCCCCAGCGTCTTCTCGGCCATCGCCGAGCATTCGATGTGCCAGCCGGGGCGGCCGAGGCCCCAGGGCGAGTGCCAGGACGTGTCCTCGCCCTCCTTTGTCGCCTTCCAGAGTGCGAAATCGCGGGGATCCTCCTTGAGTGCGCTTGGCTCCTGCTCCTCCACCTCGTCCGGCCTCTGCCCCGAGAGAGCCCCGTACGTCGCGAAGCTCGCGACCCGAAAGTACACGTCGCCGCCAGACGCATAGGCGTGGCCCGAAGCGACGAGCTCCTCGATCAGCGCCACGATTTCCGGGATCGTCTCGGTCGCGAGCGGTTGTTCGTCGGGCATCTCGAGCCGAAACGACGCCGTATCCTCCAGATACCACCCTGTAGCCGCCCGCGCCCGCTCCGCGCTCGCGCCGGGTGCGACCTCGTAGATCTTGTCGTTGACGTCCGTGATGTTGTGGACGTAGGTGACGTCGTACCCGCGCTCGCGCAGCCAATTGCGCAGCCACGCGAAGATGACGAACGGCACCGCATTGCCGATATGGGCCCGCTGGTAGACGGTGGGGCCGCAGACATACATACCGACCTGCGCCGGAGCAGGCGGAAGGTCGACGACCGATCTCGTCGCGGTGTCGTAGAGGCGCACGGTCATCGCGGTGTTATAGCGGCGGCAGCACGCAGAAGTGCCTCGTCACGAGGCACGGCCGCGACAACGGTCCAGAGCTCCGGGCCGCGCTCGGCACCCGTGAGAGCGAGCCGGAGCAGCTTCAGGTTCCCGCCAACAGCCTTCAGCTCCCGCACGATCGCACGGGCGTCGACCTCGTCGAGCCGTTCGGCGCCACCTTCGCGGAGCTCGATAAATCGCTCGATCGTCAGCCGTGCCTCGTCGCCGAGCGAGACCGCTGCGGGCTCGAGGATCTGTTGCGTGATCTCCCTGGCCTCCACGAGCGTTCGGGCGCCACGAAGCGCTCGCGCAAGGTCGACGGGAGCGCCGGCCGCAGCTACCAGATCGTCGTCGCTCATGGCCGCGATCGCGTCGATCGCGAGCCGATGGATCCGCGGAACATCGAGGTGGACATCGTGACGCGGCAGCCCCAGTTCGTCGAGATAGGCGCGAACGGCCGTCGCAGGAATCCCCTCATCCCGCAGATCACCGACCGAGGCGTGCGCCGCACGCTTGGAGAGCTTCTTCCCGTCGTCACCGAGCAGCAGCCCATGGTGAATCACTTCCGGCAACTCTGCGCCGAGGGCCCGTGCGATGCGCCGGTGCACGTCCTCGTTGGGCCGATGATCCGATCCCCGAATGACGTGCGTGATCCCGAGGTCGAGATCATCGACGACCGTCGCGAGCTGGTATGTGGCGGTGCCGTCTGCTCGAGCGAGCGTCGTCCCGCCGAGCCGGATCGACCCGTCTGCGTCCCGGACGGCACCATTCTCGAGCGCGAGTGCCGCCGCCTCGGCGTGTCGTTCCGCGCGCGAGCTCTGGCTGATCGGACCCTCGTCCCACGTCACCCCGAGCCATTCGAGATCAGCGAGAATCGCCTCCTCGCCGCCGATAACGCTTCTCTCGGGATCCGTATCGTCGATCCGGAGCACCACCGCCCCGCCGTGCTCGTTGGCATAGGTCCGATTCGCAACGGCGCTCAGCGCATTGCCGAGATGGAGCGACCCGGTCGGACTCGGGGCGAAGCGGACGCGGACGGTCATGGCGCTGACGGTATCGGACGTCTTGATCGGCTGCTGCGCCCCACCGTACTCCTCGTGGGACGGGCAGAATGGCGCCATGAGCAGCGTCGACCCAACGATCACACCGTTCGAGGCGTTCGGTGGCCACGTGTTCTTCGACCGCCTCGTGGCGGCGTTCTACGGTCGGATCGAGACGGATCCTGTCCTGCGCCCCATGTATCCCGGCAGCGAGCTCGCGCCCGCCGAGGAGCGCCTGCGACTCTTCCTCGAGCAGTACTGGGGCGGCCCGACGACCTACTCGGACCAGCGCGGTCACCCGCGCCTGCGCATGCGCCACGCTCCGTTCGCCGTGACCCCGCTGGCCAAGGACCACTGGCTGCAGCACTTCGGGGTGGCCCTGGCCGAGGCAGACCTGACCGAGGAGCAGCGCGCCCAGTTCTGGGACTACGTCACCC